>CAMBQX010000031.1 GCA_945870085.1 Bifidobacterium breve
GAAGGTTGTCGGCGCCCACAAGAGTCGACAATCACCCGACTGCAGGAGCCTGGCACCACCAAGGAGGATCTACTAGCAAACTTTGCAACTCTTACCCTTGGGTCTGGGGGAGCGGCCATGGTCTTGGGTAGGGCCAGTGAGCATCCCGAGGGCCATCGAGTTGTCGGTGGGGTATCGCGCGCGGCAACCGAGCACAAGAAGTTGTGCGTTGGTGATATTAATGGGATGAGCACCGATGCTCATGGCCTACTTGAGGCTGGCGTAGCACTGGCCAGTGAAGCTTGGGCTGAAGCAACCGAGGTTTTTGACTGGAAAGACCTTGATTGCTACATCATCCATCAGGTGTCGCAAGTGCATACCGCGTCAATTGTTGAAGCTCTTGGAATTGACAAGACCAAAGTACCAGTGACATTTCCGACTCGCGGCAATGTTGGGCCGGCCTCGGTTCCATTCACGCTGGCGCATTTTGCCGCTGATTTAGTGGCGGGGCAACGTATTGCTTGCATGGGCATCGGCTCGGGGCTGAATGCAGCAGTAATCGAAATTACTTGGTGAACTCGCTCGCGCCGGCGACTTTGCCGCCGGCCGATTTACCCGGCCTAGAGCGATCTTGGTCGCGCCTAGTTGATGCACCCGATCATTCCGGGCGAATTTGCACCTGGCATCTCCTTGACTCATACGCGCAGCGCTCTGATCAGAACGCGCGCTTAACTTTGCTGTGCATCCATGGCAACCCGACCTGGTCGTATCTATGGAGAAGATTGGTGGAGCTTGCCCCTTCTGATGTCCGCGTGGTGGCGGTTGATCAACTTGAGATGGGTTTTTCTGAACGCACCGGAACAACGCGGCGTTTGGCAAATCGTATTGATGACCTTGGCGCTCTCACTGAACAACTTGGTATTACCGGTCCGGTGGTTACGGTCGCGCATGACTGGGGTGGCCCAATTTCACTGGGCTGGGCCCAAAATCACCTGGCGCAGTTGGTGGGTGTGGTCCTACTCAATACCGCGGTTCACCAACCTGCCGGGGCCAGCGCGCCGACGTTGATTCGGCTGGCTCGAAGTGGTCCGTTATTAGAATTTAATACGGTGCGCACAACTGCATTCTTACGTGCAACCACAGCCTTGAGTGGGTCGAGGATGAGTAAGCAGACGGCAAAGGCTTTCCGGGCGCCGTATGCGTCATCGGCTCGGCGCACCGCGATTGGGGCATTCGTCGCAGACATTCCATTAGAGCCTGGCCATCCAAGTGCCGAAACCCTCGATTTGATTGCTTCGAACATGGCCAACTTCGCTGCAGTGCCGATGTTGCTGCTCTGGGGTCCGGGTGACCCAGTTTTTAGTGATCTTTATCTGGGTGACTTAATGGCGCGGATCCCGCATGCTGATGTCCATCGTTATGAGGGCGCAAGGCACCTGGTGAGTGAGGATGATGAGCGAGTATTTCCTGATCTACTGCGCTGGGTATCAGGGCTGGAACGCGGCCACCAGGTGGATTCAAGTCCAGTGACCGCAGCGGTAACACAACCTCCACGTCGAACCAGACTCTGGGATGGGTTGCATGAGAGGGCTGAACGCACCCCAAGTGCCACCGCACTTGTTGAGATGTCGGGTGCGGGCCGTCGAGTTACTTGGCGCCGACTAGCTGACACCGTAGATCAATTGGCCGCTGGCCTACATTCGCGCGGAGTGAAGCCCGGTGATCGAGTATCACTGCTCATCCCACCCGGGGCCGACTTGATAGCGACGGTCTACGCGTGCTGGCGCATTGGCGCATGTGTCGTCATCGCGGATGCTGGGTTAGGGGTAAAGGGGATGCGGCGGGCACTTCGCGGTGCGGCACCTGATCACGTGCTCGCAATCACGCCAGGCCTCGCACTGGCACGTACTGTGCGCATCCGCGGACTGCGCTGCTCGGTAAAGGGTCTGGCTGAAATCGCCAAAATTGAGGCGCCAATGCCACCGGAGCCGCCCGAATCAGCTGACGCGGTTGTGGTGTTCACGTCGGGGGCCACCGGTCCGGCCAAGGGAGTTGTCTATCGGCAATCGCAGGTGGCCGGCACCCGCGATGTGCTCCGCCAGCATTATGCGATGACTTCGAGTGATGCGATTGTTGCGGCGTTTGCTCCGTGGGCGGTTTTTGGGCCAACGCTGGGGGTGGCATCGGTAATACCCGATATGGATGTCACCAAGCCGCGCACTCTGCAAGCTGTGGCACTGGCTGATGCGACTGCTGCGGTCGATGGCACTTTACTTTGGGCCTCACCCGCAGCGCTCACCAATGTGATTGCAACGGCAGGTGAGTTGTCGCCGAGCCAGCGACACAGTTTCGATTCACTGAGGTTGGTGCTGGCGGCAGGGGCACCGGTGCCCGTGCAGTTACTCCATGAAATTCAACAGTTGGTACCCAATGCAGATATTCGGACGCCCTATGGGATGACCGAAGTGCTCCCGGTTAGTGAAGTCAGTCTTCCTGAAATCGCAATTGCTACTGAGATCAATGGAGTTCTGGTCGGTGCTCCGGTGGGCGGTGTCGAAATCATGATCAGTGCCCTTGACGATGAAGGTAGGGCCGGAGGCGCCCTAACTTTGCAGGCTGGCGTAACCGGTGAAATTTGCGTTAAAGCAGGTCACATGCGTGATCGTTATGACCGACTGTGGGCCACGAATGATTTGGCCTCTCGCGACCTTGGTTGGCACCGCACCGGTGACGTAGGCCATTTGGAAACAAGTGGCAGGCTCTGGGTCGAGGGGCGCATGGCCCACCTGATTGTTACTGCTGGTGGCCCGGTCACCCCGGTGGGGATTGAGCAACGGATTCAGCAATTGCCATTTGTGCAGTGGGCGGCCGCGGTAGGGATTGGTCCGGCCGGCAATCAACAGTTAATTATCGTCATCACTTCACCGGAAAATATTTCTCATGGGCTGCTGGATTTTGACCGAGTGCAACTGGTGCGCGAGCAAGTCCCTGAGTTTGATATTGCAGCGGTGCTTGTACGCAAAGAGTTGCCCGTTGATATTCGGCACAATTCAAAAATTGATCGGGCGGAATTGAGTAACTGGGCCAATTCGATTTTGGCCGGGCACCGGTAATGCGCGTACTCGTTACCGGCGCTAGCGGTTTGCTGGGTGCTGCTACTGCGCACGCGATAGCTAGCCGAGGCCACGAAGTGGTGGTGTTTCAGCGGCGGGCAAGTGGCTTGCCATATGACGAAGTCAGGGGAGATATCACTGACGTCGAAGCGCTAACCCGTGCGATGGTTGGTGTTCAGGCCGTGGTGCATCTGGCCGCAAAGGTGTCAATCACTGGAGCAGTGGCTGAATTCGAGCGGGTCAATATCGAAGGTACGCGGCTCGCCATCCAAGTTGCAAAGGCTGCGGGTGCTGAACGTTTTGTCTATGTTTCCTCACCATCGGTGGCGCATTCTGGGGCCCCAATCATTGGCGATGGTGCGCTGCCGGCGGACCCATTGGCCGCACGCGGTGCATATTCCAGAACTAAAGCAACCGCAGAGCTGCTGGTGCTGGCCAGCGAGAACCCGGGCTTTGCCGTCGTTGCAATTCGCCCGCATCTAGTGTGGGGGCCAGGTGATGAGCAATTGATAGGGCGCATTGTCACGCGAGACCGGGCCGGCCGATTGTTCTTAATTGATCACGGTGTGGCACTTATTGATACGACTTACATCGATAATGCAGCATCGTCGCTGGTTGCCGCGGTAGAGCGCGCAACTGATCCCACCGTACGCGGGCGCGCTCTAGTCGTGACAAATGGTGAACCGAGAACGGTGGCTGAATTGCTGACACGCATTACGCGGGCGGCGGGCTTATCGGCTCCCGATCGAAGTGTGCCGTTCGCTGCGGCTTATGGGGCGGGCCGAATCGCGGAGCGGATGTGGCAGGTGCGCGACAGTGAGCCGCCCCTCACCGGTTTCCTGGCTGAGCAACTGGCTACCGCGCACTGGTTCGATCAGCGCCAAACCCGAGAAAGCCTCAATTGGGCCCCGTCAGTGAGTTTGGACGAGGGCTTCCAGCGGCTCACCGACTGGTACCAGCACCCCCATCCTTAAACCTGCCGCTCGCCGACTGTTCCCTGCCGCTCGCCGACTGTTCCCTGCCGCTCGATCCTTGTACCTGCTGAAACCGTCAAAAAAGGGCTCCAAAATGACGGAACGAGCAGGTGTAAGCCCCGTCGATGACGGAACGAGCAGGTGTAAGCCCCGTCGATGACGAAGCGAGCAGGTCAAGGTGGTGGGTCAAGGTGGTGTGGCGCTGCAGCCTGTTGGCGGCATTTGCCCGTAACATTAAAAAGGCCCCTCGAAGTATGAGTTCGAGGGGCCTTTTCTTGAGGTCTTCTGTCTTCTGCCCGATTTCTCGGGGCGCCTGCGTTCTGTGCCGATCCGCTGCGCTCGATCCCCGTTGCCGGTTCACCAGTTGATCTATTCCGACCTCTCACATCGCTTCTTGCAACCAACTCCACCAGCACGCGGAGTTTCCGGAGGTCAAGCCTTCGGTTCGGCTGTCATTCTTCGATCTGACCCTTGCCTTTCGGCTCAGTGGGTTATTTCTAACAGCATGCAAGTCAACACGCAAGCCAAAAGCAAAAATATTTTAAAAATATTTTTATTTGTTGCACCACGTTTAACATTTGTCACGCCAGCACATCGCCCACCAAAAAATTGGCCGCGATCTTGAATTAATTTTCGCTGGCGACCACTTCCGCTAAGTAGTTTGGTACTGAGTTGGTATGACCTAATACCCATGACATCAGGTAGAAAAAAGCTTTATTTTGCAACAGATATCGGGATTTCGGCGGGGGGTAATTATGGGAAAGTTGGAAGGCAAAGTAGCCATCGTCACCGGTAGCGCACCTGGCCTTGGCGCGGCCGACAGCTTTATCTTTGCGGCTAAGGTGCGAAGGTTGTGGTTTGTGATGTACTTGATGAAGAAGGTGCTGCTGTTGCGGAGCAGATCGGTGGCGTGCTTCAGCAGTTAGAGGTTAGTTATAACACCTAGGCCGAGGAGTTAGCTCGTCTCACCTTGCGTTGACGGCATTCTGGGGATATAGTTGAAAACTCAACTACTCAAGGGAGTCATCCGTGCCCGCTGTCACCGTCGCTGATGTTTTGGTGCTTCCGCGCATTAGCGCACCCGATGCCACCGCGGTGCAGCGTCCGGTGAAACGGGTAGTTACCGCACTGGCAACTTTTGAGGGTGAAGGGTTTCCGGTGCGCCGACCTTTCCCGGGTCGAATGTCACTTCGAGACTCCGACCCGTTCTTGCTCCTTGACCAAATGGGAGCGGTCGAGTGGGGTGCAGGTGAGCCCAAAGGCACTCCTTGGCATCCCCACCGCGGATTTGAGACCGTCACCTACATTGTTGATGGTGCCTTCGAACATCAAGACACCGCCGGTGGAGGTGGCCTCATCTCTGACGGTTCTACACAGTGGATGACGGCGGGGTCGGGCCTGCTTCATATTGAGACCCCACCGGAAGCCCTGGTTAACTCCGGCGGACTTTTTCACGGTGTGCAGTTATGGGTGAACTTACCTGCTGAACTAAAGATGACAGCACCTAGATATCAAGATATTTCAGCGTCTTCGGTGGCATTGGTGGCAAGTCATGACGGCGGGGCCTTGGTGCGCATCATTGCCGGTGAGCTCGGCGGGATTTCTGGGCCGGGCATCACCTGGACGCCAATAACTTATGCTCATGCAACTGTGCAGCCGGGAGCCAAGGTTTCACTCCCTTGGAACCGAAGCTTTAACGCAATGGTCTACGCGTTATCAGGCCGAGCATCTGCCGGCGTCGAAAACGTGGCTTTTGGTGAAGGCCAGTTAGTAGACTTCGGTGTAGGCGATGCGATCACTTTCGCAGCCGATGCCAAACAGGATTCAAAATCCCCGACCCTTGAGGTGTTAATACTCGGCGGTAAGCCCATTGGTGAGCCGATCGCGCACCACGGCCCATTTGTAATGAACACCAAAGACGAAATAATCACCGCAATGGAGGACTTCCAAGCAGGTAGGATGGGGCAGATCCCGGCGACCGCACGTCGCTAGATAAGTCCGACCTTCACGCAGGGGGAGCCATGACCACGCGCCGGTTGCCGAGGTGGCATGAGGTTAAGCCCCTGCTTGGTACCGAAAACCCATTCACGAATCGTCGGGCCCGCGCCCTGGCGCGCGCGGCGAATATCTGGGATCTACGTTCACTAGCTAAGCGCCATACGCCCGCGGCGGTATTTGACTATACCGATGGTGCCGCCGGTGACGAGTCAGCGCTTACACGGGCCCGTGAGGTATTTGGTCGCCTGGAGTTCGAACCACGAGTGCTGCGCGATGTGTCGAACCTCGACACCAGCACTGAAATTCTTGGTGCCGTAAGCGCATTGCCTATAGTGCTGGCCCCCACCGGGTTCACTCGGATGATGCATTACGAAGGTGAGGCGGCGGTGGCTGCGGTGGCCGCCCGTTCTGGTATTCCCTATTCGCTATCAACTCTTGGGACGACTTCAATTGAGGATTTGGCGCTCGCGGTGCCAACTGCACGGCGATGGTTTCAACTCTACTTAATGCGCGATCGCAGCCCAAGCCTCGAGTTGCTGGAGCGAGCAGCGGCCGGTGGCTATGACACTTTAATTCTCACTGTCGATGCCCCGGTCGCGGGTTTACGCAATCGAGATGTACGAAATGGCCTGACTATCCCACCTAAACTTTCGATATCGACTCTGGCCAATATGTCGCGTTACCCAGCCTGGTGGTTTAACGTTTTAACGACCGAGCCACTGGAGTTTGCGACATTTAGGAATACCGAAGGTACGGTTGCGGATCTAATGAATCGTGTTTTCGATCCGTCAGTGACCCCGGCTGATGTGAAGTGGGCCCGTGAGGTTTGGGCCGGCAAGATTGTGGTGAAAGGCGTGCAGTCGTTGCAGGATGCGCAAATCCTTGCCGATTTAGGTGTTGATGCGATTGTGCTTTCGAATCATGGCGGCAGGCAATTAGATAAAGCGCCGGTGCCTTTAGAGCAACTACCGCTGGTCAAGGCCGCCGTCGGAGGGAACATGTCGTTATTTATCGATGGTGGAGTGATGTCGGGATCTGACGTGGTTGCTTCTGTCGCATTAGGTGCAGATGCGGTGCTTATTGGCCGTGCCTATCTTTATGGATTGATGGCTGGAGGGCAGGCTGGCGTGCAGCGTGCTGTTGACATCCTGCAACAAGAGATTCGCACGACGATGGCGCTGTTAGGCGCGCGCAGTATCAGTGAGCTAGATCCCGAGAGTGTCAGGATGCGAAGCTCAAATTAGGGTGCTGATTTAACTTGATCCGCTTTTGCGCCTGTGCTCGCGCTTGCCGCCGGCTTTACTTGATTCGTCCTTGACCCCGCCAGTGTCGGCATCGCGGTCGGCGCCCGAGTGCCCACCCTTCTTGTTCTTAGCCTCAAGCGCCAACCGGAAGCGTTCCTTTGGGTCATTTGGGTCGGGAGTCTTGGGGGTCTTGGGTGTCTTCGCGGTTGCCATGGGTGCAGTCTTTCACCTCCAATGGCACCTGTTGACATGGGTGGCCGTGATTGAAGCGAGCGGTGGTGCAGGTAATCAATCGGATCGTGGTGGCCTTAACCCGCTGGCTCAAGATCACCCAGGGCGGGACATTTTTAAAGAATATTGTCGGTATTGAAGCTTTTCTCGGCGATAGCGGCATTAGCGCCGAGTTGATCGGTAGTTCGCAATCATGACCACGGGTGGTCTGGTTGGATGGCGTAGTGCCCCGGGAGATGAATTTCGAAATCGTCAATCGATTGGCACCAGAGTTGGGAGCGGCTGAGCCCCTTGGCAGGGTCGGGGTAATCACTACCCCTCACGGACAAATTCACACTCCGGCGTTCATTCCGGTGGGGACAAAGGCCACGGTCAAGGCCGTTTTACCGGAGTCGATGCGCGACTTGGGCGCGCAGGCGATTTTATCCAACGCGTACCACCTATACCTACAGCCCGGATCTAACATCGTTGAAGAGGCGGGTGGGTTAGGTGCATTTATGAACTGGCCCGGCCCGACATTTACCGACAGCGGGGGCTTTCAAGTGCTCTCACTCGGAGTTGGATTTAAAAAGGTATTGGCGATGACCGCTGAGACGGTTCAGTCCGACGACGTCATTGCCGAAGGGCGCGATCGCCTCGCGCATGTGGACGATGACGGGGTCACTTTCAAGTCTCACCTTGATGGTTCGATGCACCGATTCACTCCAGAGATCTCAATGCGCGTACAACATGAGATCGGCGCCGACATCATGTTTGCCTTTGATGAGTGCACCACGCTGCTAAATACCAGGGAGTATCAAGAGTGCTCATTGGATCGAACCTACGCGTGGGCAATTCGCTGTATTTCAGAACATGCCCGCCTAACCACGGAAAGGTCGAATAAGCCGTATCAGGCGCTTTTTGGAGTGATTCAAGGTGCGCAATATGAGGATCTGCGGCGAAAGGCAGCGCGCGACCTAGGCGGCTTGGACTTTGACGGCTTCGGCATAGGTGGAGCACTCGATAAGGGGCAGTTGGGAACCATTGTGCGCTGGGTAAATGAGGAGCTACCGGTGAATAAGCCGCGACACCTCCTTGGTATAGGCGAACCCGATGATCTTTTCATCGCTATCGAAAATGGTGCAGATACTTTTGACTGCGTTGCCGCATCGAGGGTTGCTCGCAATGGTGCTGTCTATAGCCGTAGCGGCAGGTTCACCGTCTCAAATAGCAAGCACCGTAGGGCGTTTGAACCTATCGACGATGAATGTGACTGCTATACGTGCGCGAACTACACCCAGGCCTATCTGCATCATCTTTTCAAAGGAAAAGAGATTTTGAGCTCGATGCTCGCGACCATCCACAATGAGAGGTTCATTGTGCGCCTGGTTGACGATATTAGGAGGAGCATCGTAACGAATGACTTTTACGAGTTCAAGAACGATTTCCTAGGGCGCTTTTACAGCAGCTAGGTTCAACTATTTAACCGAGTGCTTGGTATAGATGCTCTGGTGTCGGATGTCGGTAACGCGCACTGTTTCGGTTTCAACATATCAATTGTGACATTGCGTAGGTTTGCAACGGGTATGTGTTTCTTGGTGGAACTGGGCAATTAATACGTGGGCTCGCGCTTTTTGACCGCGGCAATTGCCCGATAGGTGATGGGTAGCAGGGCTACCTCGAGGAGAGTCTTATAGATGTATCCAACGATCACATAGTTGATGAACTCGCCCCCGGTGATAATTCCGTAGAACGCAATCGTGCAAAAGACCACGGTGTCGGCTAATTCACCGATGACCGTCGATCCGATCAAGCGCAGCCAGAGTGCTTTTTCTTGAGTGCGCTCCTTGATCTTCACCAGCACATAGGCATTGAGCAACTGCCCAACGAGGTATCCGCAAATACTGGCGAGAACGATCCGGGGCACAAATCCCAAAACGGCCTCGAAAGCCTCTTGGTTTACATAACCGTTTGCTGGCGGGGAGATCTGCACCAGCCAAAAGGTAAGCGCTGCAAGTACGGCGAGGGCGAATCCGAGGTAGATGGCTCGCCTTGCTGCTTTGAGCCCGTAAACCTCGCTGAGTACGTCGCCGGTTATGTACACCAGTGGGAAGAGAAATGCACCACCGTCGGTGATGATGGGTCCGAATTCGATTAACTTGGTGGCCCCGATATTTGAAATTAAGAGTAAGCCACAAAACACTGCAACTACGACCGGGTAGTAGCCGGTGGTGACAGTAGCGAAGTGGGTCGTGACACGAGCGTTGCTCATCGGGGTCTGGCTCACCTGGTGACGCTACCCCATTGCATGATCACAATGCCGGCTATGACAATGCCCATGCCCCCGATGGAAACCGGACTCATCTTCTCGCCGAAAATCAACCAACCACCAACGGCGGCGCCAACGGTGCCCAGGGCCGACCAAGTTGCGTAGGTGGGCCCAACTCCAAGACTTTTTAGGGTCTGGGCCAGTAACGTGAATGCCAAGCCGTATCCGGCAACCACGATCAATGATGGCCACAGTCGGCTGAAACCGTCGCTAGCTTTGAGCGCTAGGGTGCCGATTACTTCACTGACGATCGCCAGTAACAGCAGCAGGTATGCCATCACGATCACCTCCTAACGTGCCCCCGGCAGGATTCGAACCTGCGACCGTCGGTACCGGAAACCGGCGCTCTATCCCCTGAGCTACGGAGGCGCAGAGCGACTTCGCTCAATGGCACATTGTGCCGCAGTGGGTGGCGCACAAGCTGTTGGGGTGCGCGACGGTGGCGCCCGCACCTAGTTACGGGTATCGAGTCCGCTATGGCCACCGCCTACATCGTCGTAAGACCGTGGGTCTTCGCGGGGCTCTAGATGGGTCTGGATATGAGCCCCGGGTAGCGCTAGTGCGATTGCCGACTCGACTCTCTCGACTAAATCATGCCCGGTGGCCACCGTCCACTGGCCGGGTACCAGTACATGCAGTGAGACGAACCGCTGCTGGCCGGACTCTCGGGTCTGCAGGGCGTGAAAGGCCAGTTGGCCAGGTGGGTACTCGGCAACAAATGAATTGACGACTTCAATGACGCGGGCTTCATCGGCGGTATTTAGTGCTCGATCCATCAGCCCGTGGACTGAATTGCGGACCAAGGTGAACCCCGTCCACAAGATATTCAGCCCGACTGCAATGGCAACTATTGAGTCCAGTGGCAGCCAGCCGGTGAGGGCAACTAACCCAACGCCGATCACGACGCCTATTGATGTCCAGACATCGGTGAGCAGGTGTTTGCCGTCGGCTACCAAAGTCAGTGAGCGGTGCCTGCGCCCGGCCCGCAAGATCAGCCAGCCAACCGCGGCATTAATCGATGTCGCAATGAGTGTGATGAGTAAGCCGACCCCGACGGCGTCAAGGGCCTGTGGGTGCAGGAGTCTTTCGACGGCGGAGTACACGATGACCATGGCAGCGACGAAGATCATTAACCCTTCGATGCCCGCGGAGAAGTACTCCACCTTGCCGTGCCCGTAGTGGTGGTTGCTGTCTGCGGGGCGCGAGGCGATGGACAATGCGATTACCGCGACAATTGCCGCCACTAGATTTACCACGGATTCAAGGGCATCGGATAGCAGGCCGACCGAGCCGGTCAGCAGATACGCCCAAAACTTGAGTGCGATAGTTGCTAGGGCAGCGGCGATCGAGAGCCAGGCCCAAAGTGCCAAGGATCTTGGCCCGGTGGTGCGACCAGTTATCAAACTATCGCTCACCTGGTAATCATGTCAGGTAAGCAGCGCGCTGCCTTGGTGAGTGCGCGAGCTCGCGGTATCGAAGGGTGCAACGATATGTATGTGCACCCAAGAGTTGAGGCCGCGATCACCGACATTCGAGAAATCGGATGGCGGTTCACCGAACACCGAAACTCGCTGGCTGCCGGTGGCTTGGCCTACTTCGTCGCCCTCGCGGTTGCGCCCGCCGCCATAGTCATAGGTGCCTTGACCGGGTTGCTGCTTGGCCCTGATCAAGTGCGCGAAGCGATAAATTCGCTAGCAGTGCAGGCGCCAGTCGAAGCTGGTGCGCTAAAGCCAGTTACTGACTCCCTTGTCGCTGCTACCGAACATTCATCCGTGGGGGGAGTTACCACTACATCTCTAGTCGGCTTGCTTGTGGCGATCTATGCCGCTTCTAAAGTTGTTTATGGGTTGCGACTGGCACTTGATGGCGTATTCGAAACAACAGCCAAGCGCCGCGGCCTTATAGGACGCGTTATGGCGACATTAATAACTTTGATTGGCATGGTGGTAGTGGTGGGCGCATTTGTCGCCCTAACGGTGTTGCCTCAAATTCTTTATTGGCTGGGTTTTGCGGACGTGCGGCTCTTTTCGGGGATCGGGCTAATTGACTGGGTAGTTGGCGCACTTCTCATTTGGCTGGCGACACGGTGGGTCATGCAGCATGCGCCGAACAACCCTAGGCGGGTTCCGTGGCGCGCCCTAGGTCCGATCGTTACGACAATATGGTTACTGCTTGTTAGCGCGGGGCTTGGGGTTTATGCAAATTTGTCGACAACCCTTGGTTCGGCAATCGCGGTATTTGGCGGGGTTGTGGTGTTTTTGCTTTGGTTTTACGTGGGGTTCTTGGGCCTGCTAGTCGGTGCCGAGATTGAGGCACAACGCCAGCGGAAAAGTGATATCCCGAAATAAAGTTGATAGGGCTGTGGCGCATGTTGCAAGAGTCGAGTCAATGAACCAATCCTGACAATTTCCTTACATGAATCGCCGTGTTTGATGTTTGACCTGTTCAAAATGTAGGTACATCAGTAAGTGTCACCTCCGAATCGGGGGATTAGGAAGTGGCATAAGTGAAGGGCCCCGCCAATCGGCGAGGCCCTTCACGTTAAGCAGGTTCAGCTAGCCAACGGTAACTTTGTCAGCCTGTGGGCCCTTGGGGCCTTGAACGATCTCGAACTCCACTGCCTGGTTCTCTTCCAGTGAACGGTAGCCGTCCGACTGGATTGACGAGTAATGGACGAAAACGTCCGGCCCGCCGTCAGCCTGGGCGATAAAGCCGTAGCCCTTTTCAGCGTTAAACCACTTCACGGTGCCTTGAGCCATGGTGCACATTCTCCTTGCGCGGAACGTCGCGACGGACGGTCGCCCGTCGCGTGGCCTAGCCGTTCAAACCTCGTCCCGGCATCTGTGCACGTGCTCAGAAACTCCGACACCCACCAAAGCAGGCATTATAGAACGGTGGTGCTGATCTGGCCTTGCCTAATTGGAGCATAGCCGCCGGCCCCCTGAAAATAAGTAAAAATGGGTAGATACGCTCCACCAGTGACTCCAGAGGACCTATCGGTGAGCGTGCGAGCCGCGGTTGTGAAGTGGTTATCCCAGGCCGGCCTGGTACTAGAAATCCCGGCGGAGTTGAGGCTGGAACGCCCAAAATCACGTGACCACGGGGATTATGCGACCAATATCGCCCTAGCATTAGCAAAGGCTGCCCAGTTGGCCCCCCGGGTAATAGCCGAATCCTTGGCGCCCCTGATCGCTGAAATTCCCGGGGTCGCGGAGGCTGAGATTGCTGGGCCGGGATTCATCAATATCCGCCTCGATAGTGCCACTTTGGGCCAAACGGCACAGATTATTGTCGAGAAGGGTGCCGCCTATGGCACCGGTACCGCCCTTGCCGGACAGCAAATCAACCTCGAATTCATCTCAGCGAACCCCACCGGCCCGTTGCATCTTGGTCACACCAGATGGGCCGCGGTGGGTGATGCCATGGCCCGGGTACTTGTTGCCGCCGGGGCTCACG
>CAMBQX010000032.1 GCA_945870085.1 Bifidobacterium breve
ATGTCGGGTCAGTGGGTGCGAAAGTCAATGAAATGTTGTGCGGCCGCGCTGAGGCGTATGTGCACGACACCGGCTTCTATGAATGGGATGTCGCAGCGCCGTACGGAGTGGCGACGCACTATGGCTATATCGCCAGCCATGTCGACGGCACACCGGTAACTTTCAATCACTTGCCGCCGTATGTAACCGACCTCACCGTTGCGCATCCACAGCTGGCGGAGTTACTGCGCGAGTGCCTTGCGGAGGCGGCACACCTGTGAGCCTTAAGGGTCTCTTGAAGGCGGTCGCTACTCAACCGGCGTTTATTCGACTTGCCGAATCACGGGTGGCAACAGCCGTTGCGCCCACAGCCTTGGCGCCGGTGCTCTTGGCTCAACTTTGTGCTCCGGCTCCTATTGGAGCGGGCCGTCGACTGTTAGTGGTCACCGCAACCGGTCGCGAGGCCGATGATTTAGCTGAAGTGCTGCGCGCCCTGGTGCCTGAGCGCGAGGTCGCGGTTTTCCCCTCCTGGGAGACCCTGCCCCATGAGCGCCTGTCACCATCTTTGGATACCGTCGGTCGTCGAGTTGCTATCTTGCGCCGGCTTGCGCATGCAGATGCTACGGATGCCTTAATCCCGCCGATCGATATTTTGATTGCCTCGGTGCGTGCGGTGCTGCAGCCGATGGCCGCGGGTCTTGGCGATGTTGAACCGGTGCGGATAACCCACGGGATGAGTGTTGACCTAATTGGTTTAGTTGAGCGATTGGTTGAGCTCGGTTATGAGCGAAATGACTTAGTAGAACGGCGCGGTCAGTTCGCGGTTCGCGGTGGAATCCTCGACGTCTTCCCCCCACCCGATGAGCACCCATTGCGGGTTGAATTCTGGGGGGATGTAGTTGAAGAGATTCGGACTTTTTCGGTTGCTGACCAAAGGTCCCTTGAGCTTGCCCACCACGGATTATTCGCGCCACCGGTTCGTGAGTTACTTCTGACCGCAAAGGTGCGCGAGCGGGCCAGGTTACTTGCATCCTCGGCACCTGAAATCGCGGATGTAGCCGCTCGCATAGCAGAGGGGCTACATGTTGAAGGCATGGAGACTCTTATCCCAGTATTGGTCGATGGCATGGTCACGCTGCCCGAACTCATCGACCCATCTTCAACTTTGGTGCTGATCGAGCCTGAGCGCCTTCGCACTCGAGCCCATGATCTGGAGCGCACCGCGGCTGAGTTTTTGGCTGCTTCATGGCACAACGCCGCGGTAGGGAACCAAACGCCGATAGACCTAGCCGGGGCTTCATACTTATCAGTTGCTGAAATTTTGGACTTGACTGATGCCCGATCCATGCCCCGGCTCTTTGTTACGCCACTAGCAGCTGACCTAGAGCTCTTGGATGCGCGCGACGATGAAGTCATTGATTTTGGTGCCACGCCAGCCCACGAGTATCGCGGTGATGCCGGGTTGGCTTTTACCGACATCGCCAAGTGGGCGAAGGCAAGCTGGAGGGTGGTGCTGGCGAGCGAGGGGCACGGTTCTGCAGAGCGATTTGTCGAAACCTTGTCGGGCGAAGATATCCCGGCTCGCTTGGTTGACTCCTTAGACGATGATCCGCAAGCGGGCGTGGTGAGTGTGACAACGGCGAGTATCGCGCACGGATTCATCCTCGCTGGGTGTGAACTAGCAGTGCTGACCGAGACCGACATCGTGGGGCAGCGTTCGTCAACCAAAGATATGCGACGGATGCCATCGAGCCGGCGACGCACGATTGACCCGCTGACTCTTGCCAAAGGGGATTTTGTTGTTCACGAGCAGCACGGGGTTGGCCGCTACGTTGAGATGGCAAAGCGCGAAGTTGGTGGTGCAGCACGTGAGTACTTAGTGGTCGAGTACGCACCTAGTAAGCGGGGGCAGCCGGCTGACCGGCTCTATGTGCCGACCGACCAACTTGATTTGGTTACCCGCTACATAGGGGGCGAATCACCAAGTGTTCACCGACTGGGCGGCGCAGATTGGGAGAAGTCGAAGGGGCGTGCCCGTAAGGCGGTTAAGCAGATCGCCGGTGAGTTGATCAAGCTCTACGCCGCTCGTCAAGCCACCAAGGGCCATGCATTTGGGCCAGATACGCCTTGGCAGCGAGAACTTGAGGATGCCTTCGCATATGTCGAAACTCCAGACCAACTCTCGTGTATTGACGAAGTCAAAGTTGATATGCAGCGCGAAATTCCGATGGACCGGCTCATTTGCGGTGACGTGGGTTACGGTAAAACTGAGATAGCGGTGCGGGCCGCCTTTAAGGCGGTGCAAGATGGTAAGCAGGTCGCCGTTTTGGTCCCGACTACTTTGTTGGTGCAACAGCATCTTTCGACATTCGCTGAGCGCTACGCCCCATTCCCGCTAAAGGTTGCCGGGCTCTCGCGTTTCAACACCGACAAAGAAGCCCGCGAGGTGGTGGCGGGTTTGGGTGATGGCACCGTCGACGTGGTGATTGGCACCCACCGCATGCTTACCGCAAATGTGCGCTTCAAGGATCTGGGTTTGGTAGTTCTTGATGAAGAGCAGCGATTCGGCGTGGAACATAAGGAACATCTGAAAGCGCTTCGTACCAATGTGGATGTGCTGGCGATGTCTGCTACGCCGATCCCGCGCACCCTGGAAATGGCGGTGACGGGTATCCGCGAAATGTCGGTGATACAAACTCCGCCAGAAGAGCGGCTTCCGGTGCTCACCTTTGTCGGTCCATATGATGATAGACAAATTTCTGCGGCAATTCGACGTGAGCTACTTCGCGAGGGTCAGATTTTCTTTGTCCATAACCGGGTTGAGTCCATCGAGAAAGTTGCAGCGCGACTTCGGCTGCTAGTTCCCGAGGCGCGTTTTTCCACCGCCCACGGTCAGATGAATGAGTCCACGCTTGAAAAAGTCATCGTGGATTTCTGGGACGGGCAAATTGATGTACTTGTTTGCACCACGATTGTCGAATCCGGTATCGACATTGCAAATGCGAACACGTTGATTGTTGACCGAGCCGACACCTTCGGGCTTTCGCAGTTACATCAATTGCGCGGTCGAGTTGGTCGCGGGCGTGAGCGGGCTTACGCCTACTTCCTGTATAACGCAGATAAGCCAATGACCGAGACCGCCCATGAGCGCTTGGTGACGATTGCCCAGAACACCGATTTGGGTTCGGGAATGCGCATCGCGATGAAGGATCTGGAGATCCGAGGTGCCGGCAACTTACTCGGTGGTGAGCAAAGTGGGCACATCGCCGATGTGGGCTTTGACCTGTATGTGCGACTGGTTGGGGAGGCGCTGGCTGAGCATCGGGGTCAGAGCGAACAGGATTTCGCCGAAGTGCGGGTTGAACTGCCGATCAACGCGCACATTCCCCATGAGTTTGTCCCGCAGGAGCGATTGCGGTTGGCCGCCTACAAGAGCCTGGCTGATGCGACCACCGATGCTGGCGTTGATGAGGTCGCGTTGGAGTTAACCGACCGATTTGGCCCGCTCCCCGACCCAGTGGCCGCCCTGCTCGCGGTGGCAAGGTTTCGGGCGCTCGCGCGGGCGGTGGGCCTGACAGAGGTGGTGGTTCAGGGGCCCAAAGTGCGCTTCCACCCGGTTGAATTACCCGAGTCGGCCCAACTGCGCCTTGAGCGCCTATACCCAGGAACATTGATCAGGGGGGCGGTCCGTACGATCGTGGTGCCGCGGCCGATGACCGCCCCGATGGGTGGGCAACCGGTTCGCGACACCGCCCTTCTTGACTGGGCGGCAGAACTAATCAACACCGTGTTACCAAAGCCTTAGTCAAGTCCAGCCCAACCCAAGTCCAGCCCAACCCAAGTCTCGGAGATTAAGTGAGAACCGATCGGATCCGCGTAGTTTTTGTCAGTGCAGTCATCTCGGGCGCGCTGGTCGCTGGCCTAACATTGACCGGCTGCGGTGCAGCAACAGCAGGCGCCGCCGCGGTTGTTGGTGACACTCGGATCTCTGAGCAGACCCTGACGAGCACCGTTCAAGAGGTGTTGGTCGCGCAGCAAAAATCACCGAACACGTCTGACGCGTCCCTCGTAAGCGCGGTACTAAATCGGCTGGTGACCAGTGAGCTCGTCGACATATTGGCCGCTGAGAAAGGTGTCACGGTTACTCAGGGTGCAATCGACAGCACCTTGCAAGGCTACGTGCAACAGGCCGGTGGCGAAGCGCAGGTCCAAGATATTTTGCTGCAGCGCAATGTGGCTCCGACTCAGATCGAGTCATTTGTTCGCACCAATGTTTTAGCTCAAATGCTCGGCCAAGCGCTCGCGCCAACCGCTGATATTCAAGGTCAAAGTGATGCGGTGGTGGCAGCTATCGTTGAAACCAGCATGGTCGCCGGAACCGAAGTTAGCCCGCGGTTTGGTACTTGGGACGCCACCAAGTTAGCTATCGGGCCGGTACCGAGTGATCTTTCTGCGCTGCCCGCTGACTAGTTCTTGAATACCTAACCATGACAAGTGCCCGGGGAGAGCGATTCCTAGACCTCGTCGCGGTCATGGATCAACTTCGCTCACCCGGTGGTTGCCCGTGGGATGCCCGCCAAACCCATGAGTCCTTGGTTGAGTATCTGGTTGAGGAAACGTATGAGTTGGTTGAGGCGATCGACACCAGTGACAATGCTGGGGTGCGCGAGGAACTGGGCGACCTACTGCTTCAGGTGGTGTTCCATTCGCGTATCGCCCAAGAAAACCTTGATGATCCGTGGGATGTCGATGCGGTGTGTGAAGGCATAATTAATAAACTCATCTCCCGGCACCCTCATGTATTTGCGGGTGCCGATGAGGCCACGGCTGATGCGGTCGAAGCCAATTGGCATGTGCTAAAGGCAACGGAAAAGGGCAGAACCTCAGTAACAGAGGGCATCCCGATGCAGTTGCCGGCGTTGGTGCTTGCGGGAAAAGTGATTTCGCGCAGTGCAGTATTAGCCGAGCAGTTGCCCCCACTGGAAAATGAACAGGTAACTGCGCTGGTCGGAGATTTAAGTGATGAGCAGCAATTGGGTGATCACCTAATCGCACTGGTATCGCTGGCACGTGCGCGCGGGTGGGATGCTGAGGGTGCGCTGCGCGGAGCTGTTCGCCGCCGGGTAAGTGCTATTCAAGAACTCGAGAGATCAGGCAGGGATGCGACTAATGAGTGAACTCAACGCCGCTACGCGCGAGTTCCAGGTAATTGCAACTAAAGCCATTGATGACCTACTGGCATTCGACCCAGTGTTCGCCACGTATTTAGGTGATCATCGTTACGATGATCACCTCCTTGCGATGACCTCAGAAGCCCGGGAATATCAAGCGCGGCAGATCGCCGACCACCTAACCGAACTCGATGCGGTCGATGACCTTGAACTTTCTGTATCTGACCAAATCGACCTTGAAATCCTGCGCTCTCGATTAACCAAATCCCAGTTCGAGGTCAGTGAATTGCGCGCTGCCACCTGGAACCCAATGGTCTGGAATCCAGGCACCGCATTGCACCTTTTGGTATCGCGTGATTTCGCCCCGAAGCCGGAGCGGGCGCGAAGTGTCAAGGCGCGCCTCGCGGCAATCCCCGGATTCTTGGCCGATGCGCGCGTTGAACTGGTCGAGATGACCCAGATTCACACCGAGACCGCAATCACCCAGTTAGCCGGCACCGCGCGCCTCATCGAGACCGAGGTAGCGGATTTAATTGACGACGCAGAGCTGGTGAGTACCGCCCATGCGGCAGTAATCGATTTCAGTGCCTGGCTGACCGAACAACTGCCGGAGGCGCGGCGCAGCCCACGGCTGGGTGAGAGACTTTATGCGGCCACGCTGTGGCACGGCCTAGATGATGGCACCTCACCAACAATGCTGCTTGAGGCCGCCGAGGCGCACCTTGAAAAGGTGAATTTGGCGCTGCAGGGGTATGCAGCGCAATACCTGGGTGAGAAGGCAACAGCACCGGGTCTGGTGCACCGCGCCTTCGCTCGTATCGCCGCCGAGGCGCCCGTAACCAATGAGACGGTGCTAGAAATTGTCGAGCAAGCGCTGGTGCGAACGACAGAGTTTGTGCGTACGCATGAGCTCATCTCGATTCCTGAACTTGATGTCCGGGTGATCGAAATGCCTGAGATCCACCGAGGTGTTGCGGTGGCGTATTGCGATGCCCCCGGGCCACTTGAGACCGCAAAGGTTGCCACCTACGTCGCGGTCTCACCGACCCCAAATGATTGGACGATTGAACGTATTGACTCCTTTTATCGTGAATACAACGCCGTGCAGTTGCACGGGCTAACTATCCACGAGGCGATGCCAGGCCATGTGCTTCAACTTGCCCAGTCGCACCATTTTGAAGCTACGACGCCGGTCCGCGCGTTCGCTCGCAGCGGTGTCTTTATCGAAGGCTGGGCTGTCTACTCAGAAGAGTTATTAGTTAGTCACGGTTATGCACCCTTTGATGACAAAACTTCAGCCCTTGCCTTACGCCTCCAACAGCTAAAGATGCAGGCACGCCTAACGATTAACGCGATCTTGGATGTTCGAGTTCATACCGCCGAAATGACCGAGCAAGAGGGCCTAGACCTGATGATGAACCGCGGCTTCCAAGAGGAGGGGGAGGCCATCGGTAAGTGGCGTCGCGCCCTGCTTACTGCAGGGCAATTGCCCACCTACTTTGTTGGCTATCGCGCGGTAAGTGAAATCGTGGCTGATCTGCGGGTTCTGCATCCGGATTGGAGTGATCGGCAGATTCACGACTTGGTGTTGGCCTACGGGGCACCGGCGCCGCGCTACCTGCGCGAATTCCTTGGTATTTAGGAGTTTTCCCTAGCCCTTACCTCGCCAGGAACTAAATGAACGCACCGACTTTGAATGCGGTTTACGCAACCAGAGGAATGGATGAACCTCAGCTAAGTTCGCAAATTTGGCGAAGCTGGGAACGGGTGCATAGGTAACTGCAACTGCATTATCTTGCGCAAATTGGTACGGGCTGCCCAGGTAAACATTCAAGTCTCTTCGAGTAGCAAGATCTTGCAAGGTTTCGAGATAGAAATATATTCGCTTAGATGAGAGTTGTAATCTTCGCAGCGCCTCTTCATTGAAGGCAAAAACCACTGGTAAATCTGGATTTGCCACAAGAGCTGGATCGGCATCCCCCAACGAATCCACCGTCAGGAGAACTACATCAGCAGCCCTGTTTCGCTCAACAAGGATTGGCCCCGTCGTCGCGTTGATATCTGGATCTTCCGTGAGTAAAGGTTCAAAAGGAGCGTGATCTAAAGCCACTTCAAGCGGGAATTCCTCAATGGGGCAACTCTTGTTTAAGGCGCACCCCGCACACAACTCAGATGCTCGCCTTTGCACCTGCCAACGGGCAAAGCCGTAAGGCTTCCCGGTCCCAGCGCCTACTGTCCATTGCCATCCCAATAAGTTGGCAGCTCGCGAACCGTCGATCAAGTGACGGTACATCTCCTCTTGGCCGGGTAACCAGCCAAACTCATTACGCACAGTCCAGTGCGAGGCAAGCCACATCCGTGTCTGGTTTACCAACCAGCCGTCTTCATGTAATTCATTGGTAACGAAATCAATGCAGGCCATGCCTGCTGGCCAGCCATTACCTTCTCTATCCCAGATCTGGTCAAAGCGAAGATTTTCAAAGAGGCGAGTGCCAATGCGTGCATATAGGTGGCGCGCATACTCTTGCCACATCAATTCATCGCGATACTTTTCACGATCACCGTACGGCGCCTTCGCGACGTGATCCCAAACGCGCTGCAGCGGAAGTAAGTTGTGACGGATCTAGGGCGATAAGACTGAGGCTGCGCGCGAATTCAGAGGAAGAACCTCAGATCGGTTCTTGGCATATCCTGCGATATCTCAAGAGTTGAGCGCTGCATCAGCTGCGCTCTGCCCACCCGGAATGGAGCTTCGCCCACCACCTGAATGCAGCCCCACAAACTCTTTTTCGAGAATGAACTCTGCATCTAAGGAAATATCAAACTTTCGCACCCGCACAGGTTACTTGAAGTCGAAATTGTGCGCCGCGGCCTGGCTTCATTAGTGACCGGGTATTACTCATCTCATTTCTGCCTACGGCGCCAAAGTTAGTGGGCAAACTCCGTACCTCAACCGTCGCGAGTAAGCCGCAGTACAATCCAAATATGACCAAGAGACAAGAGTATCGCGTAATAAGCACCCATAAAGACTTCGAAGTGCGCGAATACCAGCCGTGCGTCATAGCAGAAGTAAAAGTCTCAGCAGACTATGCAACCGCCTCGAGCACTGCCTTTGGCTCTCTCTTTAAATACATTTCCCAGGGCAATAATGCATCAGAGAAAATTGCAATGACCGCCCCCGTGATATCAGCCCAACGAGAACCAGCTGTTAGCGCAGATGAATGGTTTGTCTCCTTCGTCATGCCATCGGGCAGCACCATCGGCCAGATGCCCCAACCCAATGATGCTCGGGTTCACTTACGGGAGCTAGCGGCCGAGACGTGCGTAGCGACCTCTTTTAAAGGTACGGCAACAGCGAAGAAATCCGAAGCGGTAGCGCTGCAACTTCGATTAGGTGCATCAAAGGAGAACATAGCGCTCTCTAGCGAAACACGAATCTGTCGTTTTGATCCGCCATTTAAGCCTGGCTTCATGCAGTACAACGAAATTGTGATCCCTATTCATCCGGTGGAGTAGCAGTAAGCAGGTATGCACGACAATTTAGAGTTATTGGTCAGTGAAAATCTGAGCTAGCATTAAAAATACCACTACTGAGTGCGCCCATTTCCGGCTTATAGGGCGACTCTTCTTAAAATTAGACTAGGCGGGACAAAATCCCGCCTCGTTTCATTATTTCTTTTGGAATAATTTCTGACAAAACTGATCTCAATTTAGCCAATTAAAATGGGCAAATTAATCGGGCAACAGGCAGAGAAGCGGGCAAACAGCGAATTCCTAGGCTAAGGCTTCAGAAAGATTCGAGGAAAGCTATAGCTACGAAGGCCAAGAAAGTTCTATCGAGTTTCTAGAGTTTGCCTCAAAGGGAAGTTGCAAGAGTTGCAGTGCTGATTGCGAGCATCACGATGGCAGGCAGGATTCCCTTAAAGTGATCTTTTACGCGAAGGTGAGCACCAACTGCAAGGACGAAGTAGATCGACAAGCCGACTGCGGCGGCGATTCCGATTTCTTTGATAGCAAAACCGACGATCAATCCGACAGCTGCCAACATTTTGATCAAGCCGAGAATGTTGCAGAGGTTGGGTGGACAGCCAACTGTTTCAGCGGCTCTCATAACGCTCGGTAGCTTGAGAAAGTCTCCGACTGCCGATGCTGTACAAAGAACCGCAAGGACGATGCTGAGGATCGAGTGGGCTGAATTCATAGCTCCAAATTATACTGCCAATTGATCCGGCTTATAGGGCGACTCTTCTTATAATTTGAAGGCCGACGTAAGCGTCCTGTATTTTTGAACAATGGCAAACAACATTGGCGCATACTTTGAAATTCCGGTCATTGACATGGAGCGGGCGATCAATTTCTATCAAGCTTTACTGGGGATCGAACTTGAACGAGGCTCAATTCATGAATATGAGATGGCTTTCTTCCCATATGAAAATAGTGGGGTAGGAATCAGCGGCGCTCTTGCAAAAGGAGACGTGTATAGGCCTTCGATTGATGGAGTATTTCTCTACCTAAAGATTGATGATATCGACCTAGCAATAAGTAAAGCAGTCGAACTGGGTTCTGAAGTTCTACTTGAGAAGAATGAGGCAGATTCCTGCTTTGTTGCAGAGGTAAAGGATTCTGAAGGTAATCGGATTTGCCTTAAGCAGGACTTCTAGTCCGGTAGGCCCTTGAGACATTCCGGCTTATAGGGCGACTCTTCTTTACTCTTTGTTGTTTAATTGAGGTATGGACCTCAAAATAGCCGCGGACTCATATGCTCAAGCACCAGCCGAATTTCTTAGCGTTGCCAATCAATTAACTGAAGTAGAACTTGACGCATCAAATACAGGCGGATGGACTGCTCGCCAAGTAATTCACCACGTTGCAGATAGCGAAGCTCAGTCATATGCCAGATTTCGCCGTCTAATTGCAGAACCTGGCACAAACATTCAAGGGTATGACGAAGCTGGATGGGGCGAGAATGAAACTTTGGGGTACAAGGATTTACCCATTGCTCAATCTTTAGATGTTTTCAAGGCAGTAAGAGCATCATCATTAGAAATCATTAAGAGACTTAATCCAAACCAACTAGATAATTCAGGTACCCACAGCGAGAGTGGTGAGTACACCGTACTGACTTGGCTTGAAACCTATATAAGCCATCCTTTGGAGCATTCCGTACAGATTAAATCCGGTTTATAGGGTGACTCTACGTTATACTTTCCCTGTGACTCAAGAATAAGTTCTCGCTGAGATTATCGAAAGTGGTAACTCCAAAGTTAAGTGTGCTCGAATCGTTGTTCACGCAAAACCTTCGATCATATTTTCTATTCTGAATAGTCCCAAGAGACATAAAGACATTGATGGCAGCTCGACAATCACAGCCAATATAAGTGGGCCTGATGAACTGCTCCTTGGTTCAAAATTTGGAATGAAGATGCACCTTGGCATCAATTATAGAATTCGAAATACTGTTGTTGAATACAAGAAGAATGAGTTGATTGCTTGGAAACATTTAGGTCAGTGGAGATGGCGTTACGAATTAGTAGATCTTGGAAATGGTTCTACTCAGGTAACTGAAACCTTTGATGGTACTTATGCTCCAGGAATTGCTCAAATATGGCTCAACTTCCGGAAGGCTTATCCCCGGACTCAGATCGCAGTGGCGAAGACTTTAGTTCGACTCAAAACAGCAGCTGAAGCGAAGTAGACTGTTTTCCCATAGATTTAAACCGGCTTATAAGGCGACCCTTCTTTATTTTTAATTTGCATTGCGTCAATCTGTGCCCGTGTGCTGATGCGCAATTGAATGGTTTTATGCTGAACCTTGGATATTTTGCCGTTTTTTGCGAGCAAGAAAATCACCTAATGGGCAAAAATTGCGGACTACGAAAAACTGCAATTAACTTCTTGGTCTCTAGTATTGTCGGTGTCTACTCTTTGAAAGGCGCAGAAGCACATGCTTATTTACAGTTCAGTCGTCGAGAAATTGGTACGTAAAACGTTTCTTGCCGTCCAAAATCACAATTATGAAGAAGTGTTAAAGGGTCTGTCCTCTACTAACCTAACCCATCGTTTTGCAGGTCCTAACTCACTGGGTGGCATCCGACATGACAAAGAAGCAATGAGTCGATGGTTCAAACGAGTTGGCATTGTTCTGCCAGAGCTCAAGTTTGAAGTAACAAGTGTTTTAGTCCATGGAGGGCCATGGAACACAACAGTTGTCGCCCGATGGGTAGCAACCTGCATTCTTGAAAATGGAGAACCTTACGTAAATCCTGGAATCCATGTAATCAAACTGCGCTGGGGTAAGGCATATGACTTCGATGTGTATGAAGATACTTTTGCGGTTACAGCAGGGCTAGAGAAACAAGCGAAGTCAGGAATTGCAGAAGCTAGTGCTTCCCAAATTGTGAGCTGATTTAAATTTTTCCGGCTCATTAAGCGGTTCTTCTCTAAGATAAAGTCCGTTGCACCCCCGCGGCCCAATACCTGTCAGACACACGGAAGGTTCACCAGTGAAGCCACCAATCCGTAATGGCAGTCTCGGCCTCTTGGCCGCAGCCTTGCTGTACACCACCGTTGCGTGCAGCAGCGGTGAGACAGTGTCAACGACTACAAGCGTTGAAGCCACCGCTTCGACAGCCACCATCCCTGGTGATGACGCAGCGGGAAACGTCGTTGATGATCTCATCTCCGCTGGGAACTTCACCGTGCTGACTGAGTTGCTCACCGCTACCGGTCTCGTAGAAACTCTGTCGGGTCCTGGTCCGTTCACCGTTTTTGCTCCCACAGATGAGGCCTTCGAGGCCACGGCCGCCGAACGTGGCATCACCGTGGATGAACTGATTGGTGCCTACTCCAATCCTGCGGAGCTTTTGAAGGACGTCCTTCTGTACCACGTGTTGCCAGGCAATATTCCTGCGGCAGACATGCCTGCCCTCAATGGCAAGAAGATCGAGACCCTGTCGGGTGAAAAATGGACCGTTGTCGCCGATGGTCAGACCGTCAACATCAAGGATGGCTACAACCGACTCGTCAACGTAATCGACGTCGATATCGCTGCCTCCAACGGCGTCATCCACAGCATCGACAGAGTGCTAGAGGGGTCGATGCCCGGCTACGACAGTGATGACGCGGCATCGGCGCCCACATCCAGTGAATACACGCCCTACGACAAGGCATTTGACGGAGCATCCAGCAGCAGCGTCTTTGATGATCTCGTCACCGCGGGCAGTTTCACCGTGCTGACAGAGCTGCTGACAACCGCAGGTCTCAAGGAGACCTTGTCGGGTCCTGGTCCATTCACCGTGTTCGCGCCCACAGATGCGGCCTTCGAGGCCGTAGCGGCCCAACTGGGCGTAAATCTGGAAGATTTGAAGAATACCGTGATCGCCGACCCCAAGCTATTGAAGGAGATCCTGCCTTATCACGTGGTGCCGGGAAGTATTTCTGCGGCAGACATGGTGGCCCTCAACGGCGAGAAGGTCGAGACCTTGTCGGGTGAGAAGTTCACCGTCATCGCTGATGGCCAGACCCTCAGCATCAAAGATGGCTTCGGTGTGATCGTGAATGTAATCGACAGTGGTGTCATTGCATCGAACGGTGTGATCCACGTTGTCGACACGGTCTTCCACGGAGGGGGCGCTGTCCGATAAATAGTGATGGGCCTCGGGCTGGCCCACGTATGCGTGAAGCCCTTGTCGGTGCTGGGCAGCAATTAGTTGGCTGTGCTACCCGCTACTGCTTGCGCACGATATTTATCAAATAACTCAGTCCAAAGCCAAAACCAATTGCGGCATAGAGGTAGGCAAACCAGGTTCGCTGCCCCGGGATCAGCAGAGTCAACACACCGAGTGCACTTGCACTTACACACATCACCCATGCCACCTGCCCGACACCCGCATCAGAACTACTCCTCGAGTTATTCCACATATTCCCAGCAAGGGCGATCAGGGTTATGCCAATCATGCGCATAGACCACACCATGCCATCGTTCACTTCGAGGCCGAGCAGGCCTAGAAATGCTGCGGGAAGAATTATGAGGAATAGGGCTGAGGCCCCAAAGACA
>CAMBQX010000033.1 GCA_945870085.1 Bifidobacterium breve
GGAAACGTTTTTCACGAAGTGCATCAAGTAGCTGCCCGGTGGCCTCAACCGGGTCATTCGGGAGGCCGAGCGATCGCGCGAACACATTGCCGCTGCCACCTGGCACGGTGCCCAGCATCGGGACTTTTGGCCCCGGCCCATCAATTAACATGCCGTTGACCACTTCGTTAATTACCCCATCACCGCCAAGGGTGAGCACCACGTCGAGTTCTTGAGTGCGGGCTTGGGCGCCCAAGGTGTAACCATGTCCGCGGTGATTGGTGACAGTCACATCTAGATCAAGTTCATCGGCGAGGGCATGTATCAGCACATCGGTCACTCGAGGTGAGGTCGTTGTCGCCTTTGGGTTCACCACTAATAGCCCGCGCACGTAGTAACTCTAATCGCGGCACCCGGTGGCACCAATAAGCCAGCGCCCTAGGCTCGGACCTATGAATGGGGCCAAGCCAAGGCGCGAACTTATCGCCCTCGCCGCGATTTCGGGGGCCGAAGGGTTAGCACTTATTGGGTATGCATGCTATGACGTAGTGCAGGCGATCCGCTTTGGCACGACCGGGCCGGCTGAAGTCTCGAATGGGCCAGCGCTGTTCATCCAGATTCTGATTTTCATGGTTTTCGGTATTGGCCTACTACTGATCGCCCGGGGTTGGCTGCGAGGGCAGCGCTGGAGCCGATCGCCATTTGTGCTCGCCCAGTTAATTGCACTACTTGTGGGTTTCCCGCTGGCCCAAAATTCGTCGGGCCCAAGTCGCGCGGTGGGTGTGACAGTGTTGATCTGTGCCTTAGTCGGAGGGGTGCTGGCTTTGACACCACTAGTTGGTCGAGCAATTCTTGAAAGAAACCCACAAACTGACTAGTTATCGCGCATGCCTTCGCGGATTTGGGCAAGCGATGTAGCGAGTAACCGCGACACATGCATCTGTGATATGCCGAGTTGCTCGGCAATTTGGCTTTGTGATTGGTTCTTGAAGAACCTGAGCATTATTATTTGGCGTTCGCGTTCTGGTAGTGCGGCAAGCAATGGGCGGAAGGATTCGCGTAATTCGAATGCCTCGAGGGCTAGATCGTCACCACCAATACGGTCGTATGGACTATCTCCGCCGGCATGCGACTCTGAAGCAGCGTCAATGGAGGTTGCGGTGTAGGCACGACCGGCGTCCATTGCTTCCAGCACCTCGGCATCGCTGAGCTCGCTGCGCTTGGCGAGCTCAGCGATGGTGGGTGGTCGATTCATTTCGCGGGTGAGGAAGTCGATTGCCTTGTTGATTTCAACATTTCGTTCCTGAAGTCGGCGTGGGATATGAACCGCCCAGGCATGATCGCGAAAATGTCGCTTGATCTCACCGAGAATCGTTGGGGTCGCGAAAGTGCTGAACTCCAGCCCGCGTGCTACCTCAAACCGATCGACAGCTTTAATCAACCCAACCATGCCAACTTGCACTAGGTCTTCCTGGGATTCGCCGCGATCACGATATCGACGAGCTAGGTGTTCGACGAGCGGCATGTGCATCTCGATTAGTTCATCACGGATGATTTTGTGTTTTGGGTCAGCTACCGGCAGGTCGGCAATTTCAATGAACAATTCGCGGGCATGGTCGCGCTTGGCCGCACTCCATCGTCCGGATACGGCAGCTACTACGGGGGCTTCGGGCATAGCGGATTGTTAGACCGTTACCGACGCCTGGCGCCTAATGCGAAGTTTTAGTGTAACAATCCCGTTGTCGGCTCCGGCGGTAACTTCGTCAACCAAAGCGGCCAGGACCAGCCAACTAAATGTGTCGGTGGCCGGAGGTAAACCAGTTCGAGTATTTGCACCCACGCGGATCAACAAGGTGCCGGCTGTTTCGGTGAAATCACAATGTATCTGGGTTTGCTCATCGCAGTCGTTGATCAATTGCGATACGGCTTCATCAATTGCTAGGCGAACATCTTCAATTTGGTCAATTGTCAAGTGCGTGCGTGCGGCTAATGCCGCTGCCATGGTTCGGGCCAAAGCGACATTTGCCGTGATGGCTCGAAAACTTAAGGTGACATCACCGGGCTGGGGAAGCGGGCCGACATTATTAGGGTTCACTCCCGTAGCCTGCCAGATTCACGAGGTCGTTGCCGGTGATTCGTTGCACCGTCCAATCGGCCATCGATTCAGCGCCGAGGCTGCGGTAGAAGCCGAGCGCGGGGTCATTCCAGTCCAGCACCCACCACTCCAGGCGCCCATAGTCATTTTCTAGGCATTCTTTGGCGAGGTGGGCGAGCAGTAATTTGCCATAACCGTGGCCGCGGTATTGGGGCCGCACGTAGAGATCCTCGAGGTAAATACCGTACTTGCCGAGCCAGGTCGAGAAATTGCGGAAGTAAATGGCAAATCCGGCAAGTTGATTCCCAGGGCCGGGGTGTTCGATAACTAAGGCAAAGACCGCTGGGTTCGCACCGAAGAAGATTCGCTGGTACATCTGGGCGGTGGCAATGAGTTGGTCCGCGGCTTGCTCGTATTCGGCAAGCTCGCGGACCATCTCGAGTACTTCATCAATATCGCCTGGTTGAACCGGACGGATGCACCCAGGCAACATCGTTATGCGGCCTTCGTCTCCCAGAAGATCGCGGCGATTTCATCGATTTTGCCCAAGAGGTCATCGGCGACCGCAACGTCGACGGTGCCCTTGGTGCCGCCGGCGCCGGCTAATTTTGTCGCTTGGTTGAAGAGTTCATTGAGTTGCGGGTACTTCTCGAAGTGCGGTGCCTTGAAGTAGTCGGTCCAAAGGACCCAGAGGTGCTCCTTGACCAGGTTCGAGCGATCTTCTTTGATCGTGATCGCGCGAGCCTTGAAATCGGCATCATCGGAGGCGTGGTACTTGGTCATGCAGGCTTTTACTGATTCGGCTTCAAGGCGAGCCTGGGCTGGATCGTAAATACCGCACGGTAGGTCGCAATGTGCGTAGGCCATGTTTCGCGGAGCAAAGAAGCGTCGGGCATGGGTGAGATTCAACATAGTTTCCCTTTCCAGAAGTTGAGTCCTCTGAGCCTACTGGGGTGCCGAAAGTTCGGCAGGGGGCAGGATGGGGGGGTGCTCACCACCGTGCAGATTATCGGGCCGTCCATGGAGCCCGCCATGCAAACCGGTGATTACTGGGTGGTTTGGCGGACCAAGCGACTGCGCCCGGGCGATGCCGCCTTGTTGCAGCATCCGCTGCGCCCGGAGCTACTTATCGTTAAGCGGCTGATTTTCTCCCCTGAGCCGGGGTGGTGGTGGGTTCAAGGCGATAACCCGCATAGTTCAGATGACAGCCGGTCATTTGGATCGGTGGCAGCCGGCTCAGTGGTGGGGCGTATCACATTTCGCTATTACCCACTTCGCCGGCGCATGTGACACAATTGGGATTACCGAAATGGCAGCACGTATCTAAGCGGCAACCACCCTTGGCCGCCCCTCATTTCATTCGAAAATTGCTTTCTGCATAATTCCCCTGCTTACAAAGGATCTAAACGTGAATACGCCAGACCCCAACGACCCCGTCTTTGCCTTGCATGAAGGCGGCAAAATTGAAGTATGTCCGAGTGTCGAAGTGCGCGATCGCGAAGGTCTTTCGTTGGCGTACACCCCGGGGGTGGCTCGGGTTTCGCAGGCACTTGCTGAAGACCCAGAGTTGGCATACCGCTACACCTGGAAGGGCAATACCGTCCTCGTCGTCACCGATGGCACCGCCGTACTTGGTCTAGGTGACATCGGCCCGATTGGCGCCCTGCCAGTCATGGAAGGCAAGGCGCTGCTGTTCAAGGATTTCGGTGGGGTGAACGCTGTGCCGATCTGCCTCGATACTAAAGATGTTGAAGAAATTATCGAGACTGTCGTGCGCATAGCGCCGGCTTTTGGCGGCGTTAATCTCGAGGATATTTCGGCTCCCCGCTGCTTTGAAATCGAACAGCGCCTGCAGCAACTCCTCGATATTCCAATTTTCCATGATGATCAACACGGCACCGCGATCGTGGTATTAGCGGCGCTGCTAAATGCGGCAAAGGTCACCGGCCGCAACGTTGCCGATTTGCGCGTGGTGGTTTCAGGCGCCGGTGCGGCGGGTGTAGCGGTCACCAACATGCTCCTTGATGCTGGTATCGGGGATATCGCAGTGGCCGATTCAAAGGGCATAGTTACCACCACCCGAAGCGACCTAACATCGGTCAAAGCCGATCTGGCGGCCCGCACCAATCGCGCTGGTATCAATGGTCCAATCGCGGAGGCCATTCGAGGCGCAGATGTCTACATCGGACTTTCATCGGGGAAGGTGCCAGCCGAAATCGTAGCCACGATGGCACCGGGTGCAATTATCTTTGCGCTGGCTAATCCGGATCCCGAAATTCACCCCGATCTTGCGGGCAAACATGCGGTGGTGGTTGCCACCGGGCGCAGTGATTTCCCGAATCAAATTAACAACGTGCTCGCATTCCCTGGGGTTTTCCGAGGGGCCTTGGATGTGCGCGCCACATGTATCACTCCGGCGATGCGGCTAGCCGCCGCTAATGCCATTGCTGACGTCGTGGGAGAGGATTTGTCACCTCTAATGATTATCCCAAGCGTCTTTGACCCGCGAGTGGGCCGGGAAGTTGCTGCGGCGGTGGCGGCAGCAGCACGCGCAGATGGGGTTGCTCGCCTCTAATTAAGCTCAGTCTTAAGCGCAGCAATGAATTCAGCTACATCTGTTTCCGTGGTGTCCCATGAACAGACCCAGCGAACTTCACTTCGCGCCTCGTTCCAGACATAAAACGGGGTATGTGCCTGTAGGCGGGGGATGGCCGCCGGGGGCAACTGGGCGAAGACCGCGTTTGCTTGGGTGGGCTGGGTTATGGTCACACCTGGAATTTCCTTGACGCCGGCGGCGAGGCGCTGTGCCATTGAGTTGGCGTGCTCAGCGTTTTCCAGCCAGAGTTCATCGGTAAGCAGTGCGATGAATTGGGCAGAGGTAAATCGCATTTTGCTGGAGAGTTGCATATATTGCTTGCGGATGAAACCTAGATCGCCGCTGATATTGAGCTCAGGGTTCAAAACAATCACCGCTTCGGCCGACATTGCTCCGTTCTTGGTACCTCCGAAGGACATGACGTCGACACCTGCATCGGTTGTCATTGCTCGCAAAGACACATTAAAACTCGCCGCCGCGTTAGCGATTCGGGCTCCGTCCAAATAAAGGGCCAAGCCACGTGCGTGGGCGGTATCTGCAATCGCTCGGATTTCTTCTGGCGAGTAGCAAGTGCCGTATTCGGTTGATTGGGTGATTAGCACCACCTTCGGTTGCGATTGGTGCACATCACCTGCGCGCCATTCAACCGAGTTGATGAGAGCTGGGGTGAGCTTGCCGTCAGGGGTTGGCAGGTCGATGATCTTGGAGCCGAGTAATTTCTCTGGCGCACCGCCTTCATCGACGTTGATGTGCGCCGTACTCGAGCAAATCACGGCCTCCCAGGTGTGCATGAGCGATTGAAGTCCAACAACGTTTGCCCCGGTGCCATTGAACGTCATGAACACATCAACTTGATTACCAAGTTCGCGACGGAATGCATCAACGGCCTGGTCAGTTGTTGAATCGCTGCCGTATGCCGGCGCATGGCCTGCATTGGCGGAGATCATGGCCGCAAGTACAGCTGGGTGGACTCCGGCGTAATTATCGCTCGCTAATGACCGCATGTGCCGAACCGTACCAACGACACTACGCTGAGTGCATGTTCGCCATCTATGCAGGCGCCGTGAGCCGTGAAGATCCGCTTTCTTGCCTTCGAGTCGGCGAGATCGAATTGCCTAGCGCTCCTGAAGGGTGGGTCCCGGTAGCGGTGAAGGCCGCGAGCCTAAATCACCACGACATCTGGTCCCTAAAGGGCCAAGCGCTGTCGGCAGAGCGGGTCCCGATGATCTTGGGCTCTGATGCCGCTGGGGTGGCCGATGGTAACCGAGAGGTAATAGTTCATGCGGTTATCGGAAGTAGTGCTGACGGCGATGAGACCCTAGACACCAAGCGATCACTTCTGAGTGAGGTCTACCCGGGCACGATGGCCCAGCAGGTTTATGTGCCAGTGGGTAATTTGATTGACAAACCAGCAGAGTTGACTTGGGCGGAGGCCGCCTGCTTACCAACCGCTTATCTCACGGCCTATCGCATGATTGCGACCAAGTCCGCGACGAGTCCAGGTGACACTATTTTGGTGCAGGGAGCCGCTGGGGGAGTGGCAACCGCGCTGATCGTGCTCGGCAAAGCCTTGGATCGCAAAGTCTGGGTAACCTCGCGCACCGCCGACAAACGCGAATGGGCAATTGGTTTGGGGGCTGACGCAGCATTCGAGACTGGTGAACGCTTGCCCGGCAAGGTTGATGCGGTCATGGAAACAGTTGGTGAGGCCACCTGGGATCACTCACTCAAGTCATTGCGTCCGGGGGGCACTATCGTGATTTCTGGAGCGACTTCTGGTGCAAATCCGCCGGCAGATCTAAATCGTGTTTTCTTTTTGCAACTAAATATCGTTGGGTCCACCATGGGGACGGCCGCTGAACTTCGCGAACTGGTTGACTTATTGGTGCGCACCGGGGTGCGCCCAGTTATAGATCGCGAGTTGCCGATAGAGCGAGGGGCCGAGGCTTTTGCTGCGATGGCCTCCGGTGATGTGCACGGTAAACTCGTGCTTACAGTGAGATAGTCTTGCACCTGGTCGCCCAGAGTTTTTGAGTCGGTAAGTTGGCGTTGCGTGATCGGAGTTGGGTGAAAAAGTTCGATACTCTGGGCGTCGCAGGGGCGATTGATCTTGTCAAGAACGAAACCCAGCAGCAGGCGGCGGTTATTTCCTCGTACTGGCGCAAACCTAAAGCCGGTACGCACTTGGCCCTTGAGGTAGATCCTGATGACGACTGCATCACTAGAGTTCTATTGTCTGGTCAGCCGTGGGAGTCTTGGCTCACGCCCTATCTCATTCGATATTGCGATCGGGCAAAGGTGAGCTTGGATGTCGGTGCCAATATTGGCACCCATACGCTCACCCTTGCCCGGCAATCACTTGAAGTACATGCATTTGAACCCCAACTGCGGGTATTTGAAATCCTCTCGCGCAATATTGCTGAATTCGGCAACGTAACCGCGCACAATTTGGCGGCCGATAACGCCCCGGGCACCGCCAGGATGAAAGCCCCAACCAAAAATGTGGGGGCTACTGAAATTGCCATTGACGGCACCGGTGAGGCCATTAACTGTGTCCGTATTGACGACATGAATTTCTCGGCGCCGGTCGGGTTTATGAAGATTGATGTGGAAAAACATGAGATGGAAGCCCTAGAAGGGGCACTTGAGACGGTGCGGCGAGATCGTCCAGTAATCATCATGGAAGACCAAGTCCACGCCCGCGCTTTACTTGAGCCCCTCGGCTACCGGTGTCGTCGCATCGCTCTCGTTGACTTCCTGTGCTTGCCCGCTGAGCTTAGCCAGCAGCGTTAAAGTCGGTTGAGTGACTTAGTCATCTTCATCTTCATCATCTAGGCGTGCCAGCCACGTCGCGAATCTTTCGATAGGGGTTTCGAACTCTGGATTTAGATCAACGAATTCGCGAAGACGCTCGGCTAGTACTTCGATCGCCATTGATTCTTCACCGCGTCTGCTTTGTAGTTCTTCTATCCCGCGATCAGTGAAATACATGTACGCTCCCGCTAATTTGCCGTAGCGAATGCGCGTTCGACAATTGCCGCCTGCTCGACTTCATGTCGGTGATGTGATCCGACGGCAGGGGAGGATGATCTTTCGCGACTAATTACTGTTACCTGCCGGTTGATTATCTCCGGTAGGTTCAGGGCAATGAAACTCCAAGCCCCCTGGTTTGCCGGCTCTTCTTGTACCCACCGGATCTGCGCACTCGGCATCTTTTCAAGCTCTGGCGGTAAGGTGCGATATGGCAGTGGGTAAAGGCGCTCGAGGCGGATCACCGCGACATCGGTGCGGCCGGTGGCCTCACGGTGCGTAATTAAGTCGTAGTAGACCTTTCCACTGCACAGCAACACGGTTTTGACTCCAGCTGGATCAACTGTGGTGTCGGGTAACGTCGGCTGGAAGTGCCCATCTTCGAATTCAGATTTACTTGAGACCGCAAACTTTGCGCGGAGCAACGATTTCGGCGTAAAAATCACAAGGGGCCGCGTCAATTTGCTCAGCACCTGCCAGCGAAGTAGATGGAAGTATGAGGCGGGAGTTGAAGGCATCGCAACGGTCATGTTGTCCTGCGCACATAACTGCAGGTAACGCTCAACTCGGGCAGAGGAGTGGTCTGGGCCTTGGCCTTCTTGCCCATGGGGTAATAGCAGCGTTACGGCTGAACGTTGGCCCCATTTTTGCTCACCAGAGGAGATGAATTCATCGATAATTGTCTGAGCTCCATCGGCAAAGTCACCGAATTGGGCCTCCCAGATAACTAGTGCATCAGGGCGGGCAACGGAGTAGCCGTATTCAAAGCCCAATGCGGCAAACTCACTTAGTAGTGAGTCATAAACGTATAACTTTGCGCCATCGCGGTAGCACTGCTTGAGCGGCTTATATTGCCAACCGGTCTCTTTGTCGACGATGACCATATGTCGATGACCAAAAGTACCGCGCCTGGAGTCCTGGCCTGCCATTCGCACGGTACGGCCCTCCATCAGCAGTGACCCCACGGCAAGTGCCTCGGCCATACCCCAGTCGATGGCATCGTCGGCGACCATCTGCGCTCTGCGCTGGAGTTGCGGTGCAAGCCGTGGGTGGATGGTGAAGTCTGCCGGCATAGTCAACTGTGATGCGATTACCGTTTCGATTTGCGTACTGGTGATACCTGAAACTACTTCTGCGGCGGGCCCTTGAGGCTCAAGTTCACGCTGGCCACCGCCGATGATGTCTTGGTCGTGGGTTCCAAAAGCAGTTGCATCCGAGCCGTGGGTTTCTTGGAAGATCTTTTCGAGGTGCTCCTGGAAGTGCTTCAAAGCAGTCTCGGCTTCATCAACTGTGATGTCTCCGCGCCCGACAAGACCCTCGGTGTAGTGCTTGCGCACTGATCGTTTGTTGTCGATGATCGCGTACATCAGAGGGTGGGTGAGCGAGGGGTCGTCGGCTTCATTGTGGCCGCGGCGGCGGTAGCACACGAGGTCAATAACAACGTCTTTGTGGAACGCCTGCCGGAACTCGAAAGCCAATTGAGCAATCCGCACCACGGCCTCGGGGTCATCGCCATTCACGTGGAAGATCGGCGCCTGCACCATGCAGGCAACGTCAGTGGCATAGACCGAGGATCTACCGTATTTCGGGCTGGTGGTGAATCCAACTTGGTTATTGACGACGATATGCACGGTTCCGCCGGTGCGATAACCCTGCAGCTGTGAAAGATGCAAGGTCTCGGCAACAACACCTTGCCCAGCAAAGGCCGCATCTCCGTGCATGAGTACGGGTAAAATGTCGTAGACACGATCAATCGGGAGGAGATCCTGCTTGGCGCGCACGATTCCTTCGAGCACCGGGTTGACCGCTTCAAGATGTGAGGGGTTAGCGGCGAGATAGACCGAGGTTTGCGCGCCACCGGGTGCTGTGTAGGTGCCGGTCGTGCCCAAGTGGTACTTAACATCGCCCGAGCCTTGAACCGACTCCTCGCCATACTGGCCCTCGAACTCTCGGAAGACTTGCGCGTAAGACTTACTGGCAATATTGGTCAGGACATTTAGCCGCCCGCGGTGTGGCATCCCGATAGCAACTTCGATGATGTTCTCATTTGCGGCTCTATCAAGAACTGCATCGAGGAGCGGGATTAGGGATTCAGCCCCTTCCAATGAGAAGCGCTTTTGCCCCACGTATTTAGTTTGTAAGAATGACTCGAGAGCTTCGGCCTCATTAAGTTTATGAAGTATTCGCAGTTGTTCGTCGCGATCGGGCTTTGCGTGCGGTATCTCGACGCGATCTTGAATCCACTGGCGTTGCCCGGGATCTTGGATATGCATATATTCGATACCAACGGTGCGGGTGTAGGAGTTTCGCAGCACGCCGAGAATTTCACGGAGTTTCATCAAAGGCCTGCCGCCGAAACCGCCCGTGGCAAATTCACGGTCTAAATCCCAAAGGGTCAGATCATATGAAAGTACATCGAGGTCGGGGTGGGTGCGCTGCCGGTATTCGAGGGGGTCGGTATCAGCCATGAGGTGGCCGCGCACCCGATAAGCGTGGATTATTTCCTGGACCCGCACAGTTTTACTGAGGTCGGTTTCATGGCTGGCCGAGATGTCTTTGGCCCAGCGCACCGGCTCATATGGGATGCGAAGGGACCTGAAGATCTCACCATAGAAATCACCTTCGCCCAGCAGTAGCTGGTGGATTCTGCGCAAAAACTCACCGGATTGGGCACCTTGAATAACGCGGTGGTCATAGGTTGACGTCAATGTGAGGATCTTGGAGACCGCGTTGCGGGCGATGGTCTCGGCCGATGCGCCTTCCCACTCCGCTGGATACTCCATTGCCCCAACTCCGACAATGCAGCCCTGACCCATCATCAGCCTTGGGACCGAATGAGTTGTGCCGATGGTGCCAGGATTAGTAAGCGAGACGGTGGTGCCGGTAAAATCTTCTACCGTTAATTTGCCGCCACGGGCTTTGCGGACAATCTCTTCATAGGTGGCCCAGAAACCGGCGAAGTCCATGTCCTGCGCCCCTTTGATATTCGGGACGAGAAGTTGCCTGCTGCCATCAGGTTTAGCGATGTCAATGGCCAAGCCGAGATTAATGCTGTTATTGGTGATAATCGCGGGTTTGCCATCGACCTCAAGATATGCGGTATTCATGGCCGGTACCTCTGTTGCGGCCCGCACTATCGCGTAGCCGATGACATGGGTGAGGGAGATTTTGCCACCGCGGCCGCGGGCCAGGTGGTTATTTATGACAACCCGGTTATCGAGAAGCAACTTCGCGGGGATCGAGCGCACGCTGGTGGCCGTTGGGACCGCCAGGCTAGCTTCCATGTTGGTGACCACGCGCGCGGCTGGGCCTTTAAGTGCCGACGTGGTTGACGTGGTTGAGGTGGCGGAAGTTGTTGAGGTGGTGGCGGTTAACGTGGCTGTCGGCAGCACCGGGGGCGTCTCGGCGGCAGGGCTGGAGATTGTCAGTGGGGATTGGTCACTTGGCGAATAGCCCTCGAAGAACTCCCACCAGGCGGGGTCAACACTTGATTTGTCGGTGATGAACTGCTGGTAGATCTCGTCAACCAACCATTCATTTGGACCAAAGCGGGCTAGACGGCGCTCGGTGTTGGCGCGTCCGTCGTCGTTGACCACGGTGTCCTTTCGGGTGAATGCCGGCTCGCAATTGCGTGGCTCCGGCAGTTTGCATTTCGACAACCTAACTTTAGTGCAAGGGGCAGGCAACTACTCTGATCACGTACCGATAGATCAAGTGATGTCGCGGCGCAGCGTAGTGAGCGAAGCCAAAATGCCAAAGAGCACGGCGTAGCCGATGAGCACGATCACCCCAGCCGCGGTGGGCAAAATATCCTCGCCACCACGGCCGGTGACATTGGTGGTCTGGAGCACCGCATCAAGTGCCCCCCCGGGTAGCCATTTGCCAATCCAGTCAACGAACACGGTGACCAGGGCCTCGACAATCAGCACCCACACCAGTGCGCCGACAACCGCGGCGACCTGAATGCGGATAAGGGCGCCAACTGAAACCCCCACGAATGCGTAGATCGCAAACGCTAGGACGACTCCACCTAAAATTTGAAGTGCGATGGTGGCATCGACCGGCGCGTGCGCCTCGCTTGAGAGTGCGATCAAGGTGACCGCGAAACTTGACGCGAAGGCAATTAGCCCCAGGGCGGCGCCCAGAAGTGCGTAGGCAATGCCTTTTGCGATCAGCACCCTCGGGCGTTTTGGCGTTACCAGGAAGGTAGAGGTGATCGTCATATGACGGTATTCACCCGTCATTCCGATGATGCCAAGAATCAAGATGAAAATCGAGGAGGAACCGGCTGCTCCGAGAATGTTTGTCACATAGGCCGGATCGAGTAAGAAGTTCACGTCGGTGCTGATATCCATTGCGCGCGGGGTCAAGAAGACGAGTAGCACGACATTTAGGGCGCTGAAGGCTACGGTGGCGATAGTTAGCCAAAGCAGCACCTTGGTGGTGGTGACTTTGCGGAACTCAGAGCGCACCAAGGCCATCATGCGGCACCGCCTGGGTTGCCACCGGCGGTGAGCTCAAGGAAAAGGGCCTCGAGGTCATTTCCAATTGGTGTTAGCTCATGGAGTTCCACGTGTTCGCGTAGGGCGATGTTGCCGATCTGAGCCGCTTCGATGCCTACGACCAAAATCTCGTTATCACTGACGATTTCAATTCGGGTCTCTATGTCTTTATTGGTAACTGCCGTTAACGCCAATTTCAATACTTCAGCATTAGGCGTTCGCACCCGAACCTTTGAGATCCCGGTGCCGGTCAGTTCGTCAAGTGTTCCGGTCTGAACCAACCTACCTTTGCTGATGATGACTACGTCGTCGACGGTTTGTTGCACCTCGGAAAGCACATGGCTGGAAACCAGTACCGTGCGGCCTTCTTGGGCCCTTGCCCGCAGGAAGCTGCGAAGCCAGGCGATTCCTTCGGGGTCAAGCCCGTTGGCCGGCTCATCCAAAATAAGTACCCCAGGGTCACCGACCAAAGCTGCAGCCAGGGCGAGCCGCTGGCGCATGCCAAGGGAGAACCCACCCACTTTGCGGCCGGCGGCCTCGGTCAGGCCCACCAGCGCCAGCACTTCATCGGCGCGAGCCGCCGGTAGCGCTGCGGCATCGGTGATCACTTGAAGATGGCCGCGCGCGGTACGGCCCGGATGAAACCCGCTGGCCTCCAGAGCTGCTCCAACAACCGTGGCCGGGTGCGAAAGCTCTCGGTAGTCATGTTCGCCCACTCGGGCGGACCCACTCGTCGGTTGCACTAGGCCAAGTAGGCAGCGCAAGGTCGTG
>CAMBQX010000034.1 GCA_945870085.1 Bifidobacterium breve
GCCAATCTAGGAAGGCCTGTGAGATCTCCGAAAGCACATCACCGAGCATACGTAGTGGATCATTGACCGGAAGTTCGGTATAGACCTTCACCCACGCCGCCTGGACTGAATCATTTGGCGTGTACGCCTCGGCGTGATCACGAGCCATATGGGCGGCATCGATGGCGTATCCGGCGCGCACTAGGCAGGCAAGACCCTCCTCATAAAGGCTTGGTGACTCCAGGGTCGCAATGAGCGGGATGAAGACCTCGGGGTTGGGTTCGTAGAGCCGGGTCAGTGCCCGTGACTTCAAGCCCATCATGAACTCAACATGACGGTAGGTCCACGATTGAAAGCCTGATGCAACCCCGAGTTGATCCCGGAAGCGACCAAACTCCATCGGTGTCATGGCATTAAATGATGGCCAAGTGGCGTTCAGGGCCTGCCAATGCAGTGTCGAACGGCGCAGGGTTACGACAGCGCCGAGAATGTCGTCAGCTCGCATCTCGGCAATTGCTCGTTGCCATTCACGCCAAATCAATCCGAAATACAACTCCATGACCTGCGAAATCACCAAGAAGGGCAGTTCGGTCGGCTCATCGGTGCGGGTCTTTTGCATGCGATGGAGTTCCATGGTGTGCACGTATTGGTCGTATGGGGTTTCGCCGGTGAACTCAACGATTGGAGCGCCACCGGTGGAGGCGGCCTGTTGGTCTCGATCGGCTGCGGTCGTGTGGGAGGTCATTGGGACATGATGCTGATCAAAGTACGGTCGCGGAAGTAGGAATATAAGGGTAAATATGAAGTAGACTTTCAGATCACAACCCAAAAATGTACTTGACTTATCGATTGAAAGGTTACCCCGTGGCTATTACCCTCGATCAAATTGATTGGAAACTCCTTGCCGAGCTCCAACTCGATGCGCGACTCTCATTTAGCGAACTGTCAAGGCGGGTGCACCTATCGGCGCCCGCGGTTGGTGAGCGGGTGCGCCGACTAGAGCAAGCCGGGGTGATCACCGGCTATCACGCGGGCATTGATCTTGCCGAAACCGGCTGGTCAGTGCTCGCAATGGTGCGCATTGCTTGCTACGGAAGCACCTGTGTTTTACGCGATCCAGCTGTTGCAACCTGGCCCGGGGTGCTAGAAATCCATCGGGTGACTGGTACGGATTGTTCGGTACTAAAAGTGACTGCGGTATCAATGCAAGACTTCGAGCACCTCATCGACAAGCTCGCCGCCTATGGCACGCCATCGAGCACCTTGATCCTGTCGAGCCCACTTATCCGAAGTGACGTGGTGGCGCCCCAAAACTAAGAAAGCTTTCGCCAAGGGCTACGGACCGTAAGTTAATAACTTCGCCGTCTTGGTGATGTCGCTATTAACATGTGGGTGGCCGGCCGTTAACTAATTGACCGCAGGGCTTCCAAGACCGCGGGCCAGGCAATGCTGCTCGGGTCAATTAGTTCGAAATGGGCGACGCCTTCGATTTCGATCAAGTTGACGGTGTTGCCTGCATGTGCAGCAACGTAGTTTCGCGACAGTGTGATCGGGACTAGTGAATCCAAGTTGCCGTGTAGGCAGGTTACCGGGCACAGCGGGGGTAGGTACATGGGATTTAAGTCAGCGCGTTCTTGTGCTGGGCAGCCCAGAAAATCACGGACACCACCATCATTGAGATCAAGTTGCTGGGCAAGTTCTAGATCACTAACGGGTGCGAGTGCGATGACGCCGGTAATTTGAGTTCGGCTGTGTTCGGCCAGGGCTACTTGAGCCGCGGCCCATAACGCTAAGTGGCCGCCGGCGGAGTGCCCAATGATGATGACTTGGCCATTATGACCGGTGATCTGATCAGGAAGGTTCTCGATTGCAGCCCGCACATCAGCAACCATCGCATCAGGGTCACCGGGGATGCGCCGGTATTCAATCGAGACCACCTGCCAGCCAGCAGCTGCAAGCGCGGCCGCGAAAGTGCGCAGGTGCTCACGGTCAAATCGCGGGCGCCAGTAGCCCCCGTGAATCAGCATTAGTAGTGGCCGAGCCGTGGCTTGGCCAAGGTCAGCGCTAAAAAAGCAGTCGGCTACCTGATCGGGCAGTGGCCCGTAGGCGATAGAACTATTGGGTGCCGGGGCCACTTTCGTAAGCACGCTGCGGTCTTCGATATCGGGTGCGACTTCACCATTGCCCACAGCGAGGACAGTACGCCGCCCTCGTTGACCCCGACACTCTCGGGGGGTTAGTGGCTAAAGGTATTCGAATGGCAGGTTAGCGCCAGGTCATCTAAGGTTTGATCGGAAGTTGTTGACCATCGAGTGGAAGAGATGAAAAGTGACTGAAGAGGCATTACTAAAGTTGTGGAATGAAAATCGGGTGCAGTTGATTCTGGCTCAGGTTGCACCTGCCTTAGTGCTCATCGCCATTTTGTACTAGCTGCGCAGGGCACATTCGCAAGTGCCAGTGACGCATCGCGGTATCTTGCAATTGCAGTGGCAGCGGTAACAGGAATCCTGGCGATGGTCTCGCAATTCGCGGTAATTCGTGAGGCGAACGCGTTGATTGTGGATCTGGATAAAATTGAGAATAGTACGGAAGTTGCCAAGAGGATTGCGGCTTCAAAGAGTTTCCTATCGTTGAGCGCGGCCATCGTCTTAGGCTTGGGCCTTCTTATCTTCGTCTTCATTGTGTGGAGCGTGCTGGGGTAATCATGGTACTGGGAATCGTGGTCATACTCTTGTTCGTAGCAGCTGTAGCAGTGCTCGTATTTAAGTATGAGAGTCCCCCACGTCGTCGCGGCAAAATCAGCGGGCGTGGGGGAGATTTCACTTCTTAAGTTTTTATGTGGTTGTTGCGGCTATTCGATCCTGCCCATGGTCGAGTAAAGCCCAGGTGAAAGTTCAAACTTGTCACGGAGGAGAACCGGTAAGGTTCACGAGGTGAGGGCTCCGTACCCCGGTTACCGTTGACCCGGCGTGGGGAGCGGGCTCCTCGAGGGCTCACTAGTCCATGGCAGGGGGGACGATCTTGAATCTCTTCAATTGGTTGGCCCCCACCCAAGAGGCTGGTTTGCCATGGTGGCCGTTGGCGTTAGTCATTGGCATGCTCTTGATTATCAATGTCGTAAATAACCGCATAGCACCGAATTCGCACTACCTACTTTGGGCGTTCGCAAGTTCGGTGATCTTGTTGGCTCTGGGCCTACTCGACGGCAACACGTTCACCGACATGGGCTTGAGTTGGAAGCACTACCTAAGTGGGCTGATCTGGGCCGGGATATGCATTGGCGCGGTGACTTTGGTTTATGTCGTCGGCATCATTTTCAAACCCACGCGCAATGCCTTCCGCGATGAACGTCATGCAGAATTAAGTGGTGGCCGCCTTGCCTTCCATGCACTGCTTGAAGTGCCGTTCGGCACGGTGCTACTTGAGGAGATTGCGTTCCGCGCCGTGCTGTTCTCGATGTTGGCACGTCGTTACGGCCTGGTCTGGGGCATAGTCCTTTCCTCCATCCTCTTCGGCTTATGGCATGTGTTGCCGTCAATAGGCAGCCACGAGCAGAACCCGGCACTGGGTTCGGTAGTTGGCCAAGGCCGGCGCGGCAATATTTTTGCCATCGCATTAAGTGTTTTGACGACAACTTTGGCCGGGTTTGTCTTCTGCGCACTGCGGCTCATGTCGGGAAGTGTGCTCGCGCCGATGGGTCTGCACTGGGCCACTAATGGGCTGGGTTATGCATTTAGTTGGGCCATCATCAGGCGCACTCGGCGCCTCCCCCAATGACTCGTGTGACTCGTCTGTCTCGTGTTACTCATGTGGCGACAAAGGCCAAATAGTCCCCGAAAGCCGCAAATCGGGTGACACGCAACGTGGGCTTCCGGCGCTGACGGTGGCCCGGGCGATATGGTCAAGGTCGAAAGCCGACACAAACAGTTGATCAACGTCACGGAGGATATCTAGATGGAAGCCGCACGTAGCCCCCTTGACCATGAGGCCGCGGCGGCCCTACTAAGTGAGCGCGATCGTAGTATTTTGGAGTTTGAGCGCCAGTGGTGGAAATACGCCGGTGCCAAGGAGCAGGCAATTCGCGATCTATTCGAAATGAGCGGCACCAGGTATTACCAAATCGTAAATAATTTGATCGATACCCCGGAAGCACTGGCCTTTGACCCCATGCTCGTTAAGCGGCTAAACCGTATGCGGGCCGCCCGCCAGCGTTCGAGGTCGGCCCGGCGATTGGGCATTGACGTCGGCTCAAAGTGAGGAGGCACCGAGTGCGAAATGCACTTGGCGAAAGGCGTGCGCGCATGCCAATCACTTACTTGGTCGCGCCGATACTTGCGGCAACTGCTCTTTCGGTGGCTATCGCGCCAAGTGCGTTGGCGGCGCCGAATCCGATCACTATTTGGGTTGACGTCGCGCGCGCGGCTACTGTTTCAGAGTTTTTGAAGGACGGTTACCGAGGCCACCCGGTCAACGTGGTGACAAAAGAACTTGCAGCGATCAAGGCCGAACTCACAACAGTGCCGGCTGATCAAGCCCCCGATGTCATTTGGGCTGATAACACCTGGACAGGTGAGCTCGCCGCCGCCTCTTTGATAGTGCCGTTGACCTTGTCACCGGCTAAGAAGGCGTTGTTCGCCCCCAATGTCCTCGAGGGTTTTCAGTTTGGGTTCAACTACTACGGGATCCCCGTGCAGTACGAAACTTGGGCGCTGGTGACCAATGCCGCACTGGCACCGAAACCTCCAGCGACATTCGCGAAGTTGTCCACCAAAGCCTTGGCCCTTAAGGCGGCTGGCCGTGCTGATGTCGGCCTCGCCGTTGGCCAAGGGGCTAAGGGCAATGCTTATTTCACCTACCCCCTGTTTTCCGGTCTAGGTGGTTACATTTTCGGCAAGGACACTTCTGGCAGCCTGAACCCATTCGACGTTGGAGTTAACAACTCGGTCTTCCGCAAAAACACGAAAATTATTGATGACTGGAACAGCACCGGGTTGATTAATTCTTCGGTTGATGTGGTGGCTGCTGAAGCAGCGTTCAAAGCGGGCCGTGCTCCTTTTTGGATTACCGGGCCGTGGAGTGCTTCGACCTTGCAGGCCCTGAAGTTTAAGTACTTCATTTCACCGGTACCCCGAATCGATGCCAATTTGGCCATGGCGCCGCTGCTTGGTATCAAAGGCTTCATGGCGACTTCGTACGCGGAAGCCCACGGGTTGGGGGATGTAGTGCCCGGCCTAGTTGTCAAGAAACTCAGTGGCTCAACCTTCCAATCGAATATGGCGGCGATATCGCTGCGCGCACCAGCGAATAAGAACTCGACGTATAGCACTTCGATCGGCGGCCGGTTGGCGCAAGCATTCGGCACTTCTGGTGTTGACGGGGTGCCAATGCCAAATATCCTGCAGGCATCGTCAGTCTGGGGCCCGCTGAGCACCGCATGGGCGAAATCCACGAGTGGTCCAGGCGCTACCCCCGCGAAGAAGGCATTTTCAGCGGCGCAGGATGAAATACAAAAGGCAATTGGCTAGTTGCCGCGGTCTGCGAGTTCAAGTGCCCTGCGTGATATCGCGACCCGCATTACCAACCAAGTTATGAACGCTATGGAAAGTAGCAGGATGCCAATTCGCGATTGCGTGTCCCCGTTTCTAATTTGATAGAGACCAAATGCCATCACAGCCGCCGCTAACGCCGCCTGAGCCCAGGTTAGATTCACCATACGGTTATTTGTAATCACCTCGAGAAGTGTTAAACCGATTAGTAATAGTCCAATCGCCACTGCGAATACGCCAGCGTTGGCCGCCTCTGTCGATCCCGGGTCAGTCGAAGCGAAGATTGCCATTTCGTCTGCTATGGCGGTCACTCCCAATATAAGGATGAAATGCGCAAAAACTGTGCCTCTCCATAATCTAGGGTGCGCGGTCCTCCGCTTGCTAAATACACCCTCGAAATACGCTGTCGCAAGTGCCAAGTCAAAAAGTACTACCAGGAAGAAGAATCGGTAATCAGAGCCTGCCGTGGCCTCAGTCAGTACTCCAACTAGATGAATTAAACTTTCGCCAATCGCGATCAGGAAAAGTAATCCGAGTCTCTCGCGAAGGTGATCAGGATGTAGCGGGTAGTCATGACTCACGTTACGAAGAAATGAAATAAGTATTGGCGCCATGGTGACTATAAGTGCCAAAGCAAAAACATAAAGCAGCGTTTCTTTTGAAAGCAATACTCCCGCGAAGCAAATCAAAGCACCAAGAGCAGTGCTGATTATTGAGACTTTGAGCCCCTGGACCGGCCTCCCAATCTGAATTCTCGCTAGTGCGTACATACCTCCGATTGTGAGGAACACAAATCCCAAACTAATTAGGCCGCCTTGCCAGCCGATCGATTCACCTTCGCCTGCAGAAATCGCGGTGAGCAGGATTCCTGACATTTGCAAGAGAAGCAATATTCGATAAATGATTCCATCGATGGCAAACCTATTGTGGATTAGCGTGGTTAGTAGCCACAGGCTGAATAAAGCGCCAAGTGCCAATAGTGCAAAGTAAGCGGTCTCGGCGCTTGGGTTCTGGATGAACGCGTCGTTGGAGGCGCCAAGTGCAGCCACCACTGCAAGGTCATAGAAAAGTTCAAGCCAACCGGCCTTTCGGTCTTCACCAGGCTTTATTGCAGACCTTGTAAACATATTCCCTGTGCCTTCAATCTAGCTTCGGTTCGCATGTGTTACTGCTACATCTTCCAGCACATACTCGAGCAATTTACGCCCGTGATCGGATGCGGTTGAAATATCGGCCGCGTGGATATCTACATTGTGTAGTGACTGCAATCGAAGCCCATCGCCGTCTAAATGTTGATTCGGGAACACCCCCGCGAAAGCGAAACCGAGTGATGCTAGATCGGCATCCAGAATGATTTCAGTGGCAGGGTCATTAAGCGGCAGGTCTAGGTAAACGGCGTCGCGGCCGGCTTTAGTCACGAGTTCCTCGCGGGCTTGCAACACCACCTTACGTAGATCACGGCCCGGTTTATGGGCGGTAATAATCGCGAGGTTGTGGTCGTCTTTATGCGAAACAACCATTCCGGTGGACTCGCTGATTTCACGCGCGTGTAACTCACTGGCTTTTACGACCCTGCCGCGTATTCCAGTGGTGGTAACAATGTCTACGATGATGCCTTGATGGCGGGTTGGTGCGTAAATAGGTCGATCGTGCCCATCATTTGTTTTCAAATAAAACAGGGCAACCGATTCACGTCGAGAATCTTTCGCTAGCGCCGCATTGTTGCTGACGGAGTCTGGTATCCATCCGAGTAAGAATCCAGTTTCACGGGCGCCAAGATCAACATTGGCTTTTTGGCTATACGGGTGCGCTGCGGTTGCCTCACTAAAAATCCCCAACACGCCCTGCCCTTTGGCCCAAAGCGCCGCGTACTGTTTCATGGCAGTAAATAGGTGGTGGCCGCGAGCGGCCTCGGTGACAACCGCCACCCCTGCGTGCAAGACGGGTGCATCAGGTTCCTCGCGCATTAGCGCCATATGCCCCGCAACCGTGCCATCAGGAAGCACCCCGATTGTGCTAATCAGGGCGCCAGATTCAATGCGCCGGGCAATCTCGGCGGGCTCGTATACCCAATCGGCGTCGTAGGTTAAACCGTAGGCGTCGGTCACTAGTTCAGTGAGGATGTGCGACTCGTCGGCGCGCAGGAATCGAATTTCTACGTCGTCCATTTTTATATTATGCCGGCTTAGCTAGGTGCCGGTGCTCAGGACAGTGTCTATGAGGCTGGCCAAGTCGAGATCGAGCTCGGTTAGACACCCGGTGCTGTGCGTGATCAGCGCTATCCGCAAAGTCCGCCAGCGGATATCGATATCCGGGTGGTGGTCGATTGACTCTGCCGCGCCCGCAATAGCAACAACCCAATTGATGGCGATCGCATAAGTGGGGGCCTGGATCTCACGGAGCAGCTGGCCGTCTACGACCTGCCACATCGGGAGGGTTTGCGCTAGGTCACTGACATCCGTTGCGGTTAGGCGGCGTGGATTCATGGGATATGTCTACCCGATCAAGGCCTAGGTGCCCGTGTCTGAGTAGCCAAAGCCGTTAAAAAATGGGATTATTTGGCATGGCTATAGATACCGCCCCAGTCGCAGTAATTGAGGTCTCGTCCGAACAGCTTCGTAAATTGCGGCGCCTGAACGTTATCGCTGGTTTCGCGCACCTGGTGCAGATGATTGCCGTATTGCTTCTCACCAACGACTTCGTACTTCCAGTAACCGCGACGTACATGGAGGGCCCACCGGGTAGCCCACTTGGTGACCCGACGGTGCTTTTTGATTCACGCGTTGGCTGGGGTGTTGCGCTCTTCTTCGGGCTTTCGGCCCTTTTCCACTTCTTGGTTGCGAGCCCACTGTTCTTCAGTCGGTACGCCAACGGGCTTGCACATCAGCGTAACTATTTCAGATGGGTCGAGTATTCGATCAGCTCATCGGTGATGATTGTGCTGATCGCGCAGATTTGCGGAATTGCTGATGTTGCTGCGCTGTTGGCAATTTTCGGTGTGAACGCCTCAATGATTTTGTTCGGTTGGTTGCAGGAGAAATATGAAACACCCGGCTCTGGCGGCTGGCTGCCTTTCATTTTTGGCTGCATTGCCGGCATCGTGCCGTGGCTAGCGATCTTGATCTATGTAATTTCGCCAGGAGCACCGGGTGAGTTATCTCCGCCAGCATTCGTGTACGGAATCATCATTTCGCTGTTCATCTTCTTCAACATTTTTGCTTTGGTGCAGTGGCTGCAATACAAAAAGGTTGGCAGGTGGGCAAACTACCTCGCTGGGGAGCGCAGTTACATCATTTTGAGCCTGGTGGCTAAGTCATTGCTAGCCTGGCAGATTTTTGGTGGCACCTTAGCCCCCTGACTTGGCTACGCTGTACCCATGCGAGGCAGCGGCACAATCCTTAATATGGTGGCGATCCTTATCGGATCTGGCCTCGGGGTACTTGTTGGCCATCGGTTCCCGCAGCGCACCCGCGACACCGTCACGGATGCACTGGGACTTGTCACCTTGGTCATTGGGGCATTGAGCATCGTTGCTCTGACTAACACAGCTTTTTCAGATTCAGTTGGCACGGCAGCCCCGCTGCTGATTGTGTTGGGTGCCTTGCTTATCGGCGGCATCATCGGATCATTACTGCAAATCGAGCTTCGACTAGAGCGGGTTGGCAGTTGGCTGCAGCACAAGCTCAGCCGTAAGAGTTCAGGCGATTCAGACGATAAGCGCAAGCGGTTTGTTGAAGGGTTCGTCGATGCGTCACTGGTGTTTTGCATTGGGCCGTTGGCGATCCTCGGGGCGCTAAATGATGGGCTTGGTTTAGGGATTGAACAACTTGCTCTCAAATCAACTCTCGATGGTTTTGCATCACTTGCTTTTGCCGCGTCATTGGGTTGGGGTGTCGCACTTTCTGCACTTTCAGTTGGCATTGTGCAGGGAGCCTTCACGATTCTCGGCGCCTTAGTCGGCTCCGTTTTGTCGGCGGCATTAATTGATGCGATAACCGCCACCGGCGGGGTGCTGCTGATCGGCGTAGGCCTGCGACTATTGAAAATCAAGTCCGTCCCGGTCGGTGACATGCTGCCTGCGCTAATCGTGGCACCAATATTGGCGGCTTTTGTGGCCTTGTTTATGGGTAATTAGGTAAATGCAGCGACAGCTGGCGGTAGCTCGTGGTTTCGCCGTGGCCTGCCACTTCGTTCCGACGATGTCGGTGACCGCTATCGTCAGTTTGCTGGCCTTTCGTGCGGGCTGGTCTGGCCCAGCATTTTTTCTCCTTGTCGTCGCTGTCCTAACTGGTCAACTTTCAGTCGGCTGGAGCAATGACGCCTTCGATGCACCAATTGATAGAGCCGCAGGTCGTATTGCCAAGCCGCTAGTGGCTGGGGTTATCTCGATTAGGAGCCTGTGGGCTGCAGCATTCACCGCACTGGCTATAACGACCGTCAATTCATTTCTGGCAGCGGGCCTGGTTGGCGGAATATTTCAAGTTATTGCGGTAGCCAGTGCTTGGCTATACAACTTTCGTTTATCGCGCACCACTTGGTCGTGGTTACCGTATGCGGTCTCATTTGCCTGTGTTACCCCATTTATTACCTTCGGATTAAACCCGTCTCAGCCGCCGGCACCTTGGGCGATAGCTGTTTTCATCTGCACGGGGGTGGCGGCCCACTTGGCAAATGCCTTGCCAGATTTACCATCTGACCAAGCCCGCGGTCTAGGCGGCCTGGTCGCCCGCTTGGGGGCTGTGCGCGCCTTACGCCTGGCCTTAATGTTGCTGGTGGTCAGTTCGTTCATCCTGCTCTTGGTAATTGCACCGGTAAATGTTTTCGCCGCATACTGCATACCTGTGGCCACTGCGGTCGCAGTTGTTTTGGCTCTTCGTCCGCGGTCGCAATCGAATTTATTTTTTGCGGTTCAGGGCCTGGCGCTATTTGAGGTACTGGTAATTTTGGTTACGGGGATCCCAATAACGTCATGAGGTGATGCCGGTTTGTGGTTTATGCCGCAGGGCGCGCCAAAGCATCTGCCCGGAAACTGCAATAAGTAGCAACGCGAAACCTACTTGCAGGACCGATCCGGACACCCGGAATGCGAGCATCGAGCCGACCAAGGCACCGCCCACGGCACCAGCGCCAAGCCGAATGCCCATTGGCCAATTAGTTAGACCAACACGTGTTAATCGCGTGGCTCCGAGTAATGCGGTGGGGATCATTACGGCCAGCGAAGTACCTGAGGCGAGGAGCTGTGAAAAGCCGAAGAAGAAAATTAGAATTGGGATCAGCAGGATGCCGCCGCCGACACCGAGCATGGCCGAGAAAATACCCATCGCGAGCCCGGACGCCAAATAGCCGACTATTACGAGAGCGGTTAGGGCCGGGAGTTCGTTGCCACCAGCGCTAGGGTCCAAAAACAGCATGCGGAGGGCGATGAGAGTTAGTAGTACCCCGAAAGCTATTTGGAGTTTTTGATCCGGAATTTTTTGCACTATGTGCGCACCAATCCAGGCTCCAGCCAAACTCCCCAAAACAATGAATACGGCTGGCAGCCAGGCAACATTATTGGCAAGGGCGTAGGTAATGGCTCCGGCGACTCCGCCGCAGCTGATCATCACCAATGAAGTGGCCTGGGCCCGCTTCTGGGCAAAGTGCAGGCCTATCACCATGATCGGGACGACGATGAATCCGCCGCCGACCCCGAAGAACCCGGAGATTAGCCCCGCCCCAATGCCTAGGGCAAGGTCGCGGGCAAGGGTTTTTCGGGTGATGTTCATCTGACGTACTGTTTCATTTACCTGAGGATACGGGGTTTGTCCCGGGCGTCGGCAAGGTGTTGCCGTACTCTCCTGTCATGTCGACATATTCAACCCACGCCCGCATCGCCCTGTCACTTCTCGCCGCCGCCGGCCTTGCTGCGACCGCGCTTGCCACTTCGCCCGTTGCCTCAGCTGCAACTAACCCTGCGAAGTACGAGAGGGCTCAGGTGGGACTGACGTACACGGTTTATGCCCCGACTACTTCTATCGAGCTAAAGAGCTCTTCGTTCCAGCTGATTGATTGCGGTGGCGGCAAAGATGAGCAGCTCATCGCCTCATTTGGTTCCCAGATGAGCGATAGCGGGTGGATTAATTTGAATGAATCCCAGACCGGTTGCGAGGATGGCCCTGATGGTGTCGGCCTGGTTACCAAGTTCAAGGTGCAAGGTGCCACCGCAACCATCATGGGATCGTGCAAGGGGCAAGTGAGCAGTTGCTCTAAGTCGAATCCGGCCCGGCTGCGCAAAGGCTCGGGCTATACGACGGTGACACTTCCGGCCGGTAGCTCCGCGCTGGGATCGACTTTCGTTGAGGTATATACGGATGGCATGTCCGTCAAGGACATCAAGGCATTCGTGACGGGCCTAAAGCCCGTTCAGTGACCCATCAATTGGTGGCACTAAGGGTGGGTTACCTGAACGCGCACGTTATTGTCGTGAAAAGCGGGCTTTTGGCGGATTTGACGACTAAAACGTGCGCACTCACTGGCCGAGCTGGCTAGTCGACCCGTTTTCGGCGCGCGGTGGTGCGGGGCGGGCACCAAAGCACGGTAATGTAGGGCTTAACTTGGTTTATAGCCGCAGCGCGGCGCGTGCTCCTTATTCGACAGGTTCGCGGAAACCTTCCTCAAGGAGTACCTAATTTCTTCATCACAAACTGCCCGCACCCCTTCAATAGGTAGCGGCAACCGACGACGACGGCCTAATAAGCCGGCCACAGGAAATCTTGCGGCGGCCAGCAAAGCCAAAGCACCGCACCATGATGCCAAGGCAAGTACGGTGCCGGCACCCAAACAACGGCCTGTGCACCAGCAGGTACCCCACGTCGACATCACCGGAAACCGATTCGCCGAGCTTGGCGTGCCAGAGAAACTGGTGCAGCTAATGGCGGCCCAGGGTGTTATTGAACCGTTCCCGATCCAAGAGGCAACGCTGCCAGATTC
>CAMBQX010000035.1 GCA_945870085.1 Bifidobacterium breve
GCAGTAATGAGCGGAAACACCAGTGTCGTTCTCACTTGGGATCCAGTAGCTGGGGCCACGGGTTACCACATCTATGCGGTGGGTGAAGCCGGGAGTTCTGCCTCCCCCTCTGCGGCTGCAACAACCGCAGCGGCCCCCGCAACAACCGCACCGGCCCCCGCAACAACCGCAGCGGCCCCCGCAACAACCGCACCAGTGAATTATGCGCAACCTGCTGCCGCCACCGGTCGGACGAATGCTGTGATCTTGTCAAGCACGTACGCATTGGACTCATCGGTTTTTGTGTTTGAGCCGCAAAGTAAGAAGGGGAAGAACAGTAAGAATAGCGCCAGGAAGCAAGGTCAAAAGTTCGAAGAAATGGCAGCACGAGTACCTGTGTTTGCGCCGCAAGGTGGATCTGTGTCGTCCGAGTCCGCGTCACCAAGTGCATCGGGCTCCTCTAGCGAGGTGTCCGGTTCGCCGACACCCTCGTCGACTATTTCCTCCTTGAGTTCGGCATCCACCGCATCATTGGATTTGTCTAACCCAACTTCAGCCTGCCAAAACTGCACATCGGTAATCGCATTGCCGACGGGATCGACTCGGCATGAAGTTTCAGGAGCTAAAGCTGGCATCTTGGCCTGCTACCGCATTGTGGCACTCAACGGAAATTACAGTTCCCTTTACAGCGGTGCGGCATGTGTGCAGGTGCCAACGGTTGAGCAGGCCGCAGCCGCGGACAATGCGGCCGCGGCCGCCAGCGCCGCTTCAGCATCACCGTCGCCGACAGCTATTCCGGCGTGCGCCCCGGTAAAATTCAAGGTGTCCGCGATGGGTTCAAGTGCAATAGGCATTGTGTGGCAGGCACCCACGAAGTTACCTAAGGGTGCCGCAGATGATTACTGCGATCTAGCAACTCCAATTACTGGGTGGGATATTCAACACCAAATTCTTACCGGATGGTCATCGGTTTCGCCAGCACCGCAATTAAACGACACCGCTTTGCAACTCAGCGGATTGTCCCCAGGTGCAGAGTACTGCTTCAGAATGAATGGTGTTACGGCTACCGGTCCGTCGTTGTTTAGCAAGGAAGTATGCGCAACTACAGACGAGGAAGTCGTGGCATCACCTTCTGCGACACCATCGAGCAGTGCATCAGCGAGTGCGACAGCAACAACCGGTGATACCGCTGTGCCAGCCCCCACCAGCTAACGTCGCCAAGTAGTTTGAGCGGTTCAAGACTTTGAAGTTTTAGAAGGTGCCGGAGTTGCGCTAGGCGAACTAGTCGTTGTTGGTGATGACGAGGAACTGGCTGATGGGGTTGGCGTCGGGCTTGGGGTGGCTCCCGGTGCCGCGCACGGGGGCGCCGAAGAACTCGGAGTGGCACTTGCAGATGCTGACGGGGAACTAGTACCAGCAGGTGCCGGCGCTCCCGACGCCGCTGAGCTTGGTGCTGCTGACGCACTGCTGCTGGCCGCCCCAGGACGGAACGGATTGAATACTTCGACTGTTTCAAGACTGGGGCTCTGCAGGAAGTTCATTGAGCTGATGGCTACCGCGCCAAAATTTGGATCAGGTGTAATCACGTAGCGCGACGGATACACCGAGTCAATTGAGACCGTCACGCTCGTCGCGTAAGTGGCCGGAAAACTCATTATTTGTGTGTAAAGATCATTACTTGTCGGTGCCTCAAGTAATTCAGTTAGAACAGTTCCGCCAGGCGAAAATGTCATGCTGATATCTTTCGGCTGGGCAAGGGCTTGGACGTCGAGGTCACTGTCTTGGATGCCAGGTGCGACGATAATTCTATCGATGGGGTAGCACTGCGTGAACGTAAATGTAATGGTGGTACCAACTCCGAGGCCGTTCATCTCCGCACTAGCCCAGTAATCGACGGAGCTGGCTTGGTTAAGGCTAGTTGGAGTGGTCCCCGGCAATGATGAGCTGGCGGTAATACTCGCAACCGACGTTTCTTCTCCAAGTTTCGGAAAGATGAACTCAGAAATAGTTTGACCGGTTTCCTTGAAAAAGTCCCTTGTCGTTGTTGCCATTGGCCCCCAGAAGAAAAACCAAATGATGAACACTATAAGCCCAAGAATTAGATAAAGCAGGTAGCTTTTTCGCCAAGCCTGCTGAACTGGTGATGAGCCTGGCTTACCTGCCCCGGTTGCCTCTTTTATTACTGGCGGCACCGGTGCAAGGCGATAGGTGGAGAGGTAACTTCCGCACCATTCGCAGTAGGCATGGTCGATTGGATTTTGGTGGCCGCAGTGGGGGCATTCTACCGCCGGGCCGCGGGTTACTCCTTCAGTAAGGATTGAGCGCCGAGTGCGTTGTTGTCTCTCCTCTTCCTCTTGTGGAAGCTCTGCGACAACGTCAACGGTGGGATGAGCAGGGATAACATTGACATTCGATTCTTCTTGCGTGACAAGAGCGGCGGCGGGTGAGAGGTCACCGTCGCCGGTGCCCGCTGCTGGGTCGGTGCTTGCAGTCGTCGCACTCGGGTCGGCCGCTTTTGGCGCTTTAGGGTGCCGCCAAAAAGCCCACCAAGGTATGGGCTTGGTGTCGACCGGCCCAGAGTCATCGTCTACTGCGCCATCGTCAACTGCGTCGTCGTCAGCTGCGTCGTCCTGGTGATGACCAAGGTGCAAGCCGTGGAAGCGATGACGGGGTGCGTCCGCTGGCAGGGGCTCGGCTTCGCTACTGGCATCAGGAGTTGGCGTTTCGGCTGGTTCGACCACCACGGCGGGTTCGATTGGCTCAGGTGCGGGTGGCTTTGGCTCCGGCACCGTTGAGGTTACTTCTGTGGGGCTCCAGGATGGGACACCCATGAACTCTAGGTAGGCACCACATGTTGGGCAGTAAGGGTTCCAGTTAGTTACCGTCCCGCAACGCTTGCAGGTGATATTCGGGTTATTAGGAGGCGCCTCTGGTGCAGGTGCAGACTCTGCTTCCGGTGCAACTTCTGGTGCCGGCGCAGCGGCTGGCTCAGGCGGCGTGGCGGGCGTAGTTACTTCAGCATCGGCGGGGGCATTTTTGTCACCCTCATTTGGCAGGGGCGAATCACTCATGTTGCAATCACTACAGTCAGCTGCAAATGAGCAGGCGCATAGTCCTTGATCAGTTGGATGATGTTGTCTAGCGAGTTCACACTGTCTTTAGCCGGGGTGATGGTCACAGTAGCGACCATGGGTGCCGCATCGGGCCAAGTCTCGGGGTCGGTCGCGGTGGTGCTCACTGTCACCCCACCGCCTTCCTCCAAAACGATGCTGTCCAGATCAAATGGAAAAAAACGATCATGGAGTGAAGAAACCGTTCCGCGCCATGCTGACATTGCCACGGCGGTGGCGACCGAATGTCTAAGTCCGGGTATCGACAACTCATTCTCAGTATGAGAATTCACCCAGGTGGACAGGTACCGTAGGAAATCATCGGGGGTAATTTCCGGATCAAAGTATGAGTCAAGGCAATCAAGAGTACTGATAATAGGTGCTAGGACTTCATCAAATGCGGGCATCATCCGTTGCACAAATGTGTCCTGTGCCAACATCGGAGGGACGGCTTCAATTAACGGGAAAGGGGTTTCCAAATTTTCGATATGGCCCCGTTGACCAGTCGGAACAATTTCTGTTCCCATGACTTGCATGGTGCCGCCATTGGGCTCGCTCACTCGATAACCTCAATCTGGTTATCCATGTTGAAAAGCAGTTGTAGGGATTCGGGCTGAATGCGATCTCCAGGCTCGCCTCTATCACCGGTTACTGGATCAACCGCGACCAACCTGATTAAGTCTGTGTAGGCAACCCCGGGCACATTTTGCAGGATCCCGTAGATGTCGCCGACCACGAGTGTCCTGCCGAAGGGCCACCCAGCCCCGCTGTAGCCGCCAGTTACCGGGTGCAGGAAGTTGGTGATCGCGGCGTTCGCGTCGGCGGTGACGCGGGCAGAGTTGCTGTTGTCCTTGGCCGCCAGCCGGACCATTATGGAGACACCTATGTACTTCGGTGGTTCGATTCTTATGGTAGTTCCGATCAGGCGCCGTAAATCTAGATACGCCTTAAGGTCATGCAGTACCTCGATCGGCGGCTGCAAAGCCTCGAAAGCAAATGCACCGGGAGGCACCTGCGGAACCACAAGGACCAAGATGGTGCCCGGCTTGCCCAACTCAGTGGCGTCGACACATTTGGTCCGCACTATCCCGGGGCTGGCCGCGCGAACTAATTGTTCAAAATCGAGACCCGTCACCGCTCTATTTCTAGACCTTACGGTAAGTGCGGCCCGGTCTTTAAGGCTATCTATCGACTCGGGGTCGACGCCGCCAACAGCAGGTTCGATGCTCTCAACCTTGGCAACTGAAGCGATATTGGTTCGCATAACTGAAATGGCACCGCGTTCGACGTTGCCTTGGATGCCGCCGCCAACAAGGTACTTCGGCACGCGAACAGTGCTGCCGCTCATGGGGGTGGCTCCGTAGTAGCGCGGGCTCCCATCAGAATTTCGAATCATCGGGCCGAAACGCAATTGGCCCTTAATGTCATCGACCGTGAAGCACAAATCCGTTGAGACTGACTCAGCAAAGCTCTCGACGCGTGTCCAGGTGGCCCAACCCTCGGGGCTGCTCACCTCGATGGTAAGTGTGTCCTGCCCGGAAACCAGCGGGAACCGGTTCAACTGAAGGATTTCGCCGGGCGTTCCAGTCACGGTTCCAACAATCTCGTTGGTAATTGGTGTGCACTGAGAAACGTTAGTTATACCGCCGATCGTTGCAATGTCGATGCTTTTTATTTGGGGCGAGGAGGTGTAGCGAGGTTGGTCATCGACGGCCTCTACGACTCGAACTCGTATCCACCCTGCTGACAAGCCAGAAAATGTCGAGAGTGCATGTTGCTCGATATATATCTCAATGGTGCCTCGCTGGTTCAACCCGCCCGTGGTGTCCTTGATGAGGTGGATTCTTGTCCACTGCTGACCATCCCAACCTTCGGTGATTAGTGGTGGGCGAAGCGGATCCACTCCAATACCTTCGATGCGGCAATCAACCGATATTCGAACAATACAAGCCGGAGCAGCTTGGGTCAGGCCCACATAAAGTGCATCTCCAACTTGTGGCACGTCAGAGAAGCAGGAAAATTCTGAGTGCTCTGCAATGCTTTGACCCTGAGGTACAGCTTCTTGCCCGACAGCTTGGGTGAGAATATTTTGAAGTGAAACGCTAACTAGATCAAGGTCGATCTGCGTCGAAAAACTAATTGGCGGCTCTTGTCCGCGGCGAGCCGTTGAAACCAGTGTTCCCGCAGGGATCAACACGTTGGTCGCCTTGGGCACGGCGAGCGAGAACCTAACCGGAGCTATCGCTGCTGATGGCGGTCGAAGCTGTTCGCCCAACAGGTCTAAGAACTTTATATAGTTTAGGTCTGGCACCCTGTTGAGTCGATAGATGAGTTGATCGACCATGAAGGCGAATGTCTCGATCAGTGTCACGCCGGGGTCGGCCACATTGTTATCTGTCCATTCAGGGCACCTCAGTTGAACAAGACGCTTCGCCTCATCTACTAAGTCCTGGAATGACCTATCGTCGAGATTTGGTGCTGGAAGGCTCATTGATCTTCCTCCCTGGGGATCACATAGAACGGAACAAGAAGGTTACGGGGGTCGTAATTGCCTTTGATTCGGTAGGTCACCTGAATGTTAATCACAGTTGGGTCGTCTCCGTATGTGGCGCTGACATCCAGTATGTCAGCCCTAGTTTCCCAGCGGCGCAGTGATGCAACGACCTGTGCTTGCACCTGCCCGAGGAGTTCTAATGAAGTGGAATCAAACAGTAGGTCATGGATACCGCAGCCGAAATCGGGCCGCATGGGGCGTTCGCCATAGGACGTCCCCATTATTAACCTGATTGAGCGGTCTATGTTGTCGGTGCCGCCGACCATACGAATGCCGCCTTGGTCGTCAATGCCCATCGGGAAGTCGAATCCGCTACCGACGAAATCCTGCTGTGCCATTTGACTCACGCACCCAAACTTACGATGCCACCGGCAATATTGATTTCGCCGGCAACCAGGCTAATCATGTCGGCTTCGATCGAAACTGAACCTTCGGAAGCGAGATTTATATCGCTGCCGGTTAGGGTGATGGCTCCTTCTGTAGTGATCTCGACGGCACCCTCGGCGGTAATTGAAACGTCAGCACCATTTATTTCGACGGCCCCTTCGCCACTCAGAGTGACTTCGCTTGCGTTGATGACCACCGCACCTTCAGCATTTACAGTTACTTCGGAATCACTATTAATAATAATTGGCTGACCTTCAATCGTGGTGATGCTAATCCCGGTTTCAGGTGACAATCTAACAATGCAGCTCGCACCGAAAGTTGTTTGAATTGTCAAGCTTGAGTCATCGGGATTGTCATTGAAAAGAAGTTGGTGACCTTCACGCGAAGTGAATGCGCGCACCATGGTCGTACCCTCAATTAGTTCGGCGGCGGGTACAGCTCCCAGTCGATCGGCGCTATACAACCCACCTAAGACGTAAGGCGAGTCCAGTTGACCATTTTCGAAAGCCACCAAGACTTCATCGGTTGGTTCCGGCATTATTTGCATGCCGAGGCCCTCGCCAGCGCCCTGTTGAACAACGCGCGCCCAAGTGCTGATGAAGGTTTCAGACAGCCATGGAAAGCTAAGTAGCACGCGGCCAAGGAACTCAGGGTCTTCGACATCGGTGACAATTGCCGGGTAAACCCCGTTGAGTTTGAATGAGGATTCGGCAGCCCCTTGCAAACCCATTAGGGTTCGGTCTTCATAACCCGCACACATTATCTGCGTCCGATAGCCGAAGCTTCGTGGCTCAAAAGTATGGGTTGATGAGGTGACCGTGTACTCACCAGTGAGTACGCCCGCCTTGCTAATGCTGATTGCCGAGTTGGGCATTAGAAATGGGTTGCCTCTCACAATCGCTTCGATGTTGGAGTACGAGCCTGCGAGTCGAAAACCTAAACCGACAGATGCCGCCTCCGTTGCCGCTTCATTCTCGGCAATTCGCTCCAGGCTCACCAGCTGCGCGGTGGGGCCACCTAGCTCGGTCGCCAATTCCACCGGGAGCATGACGTTTGCCGAGGCATCACCAATTGTCGGTCCTTCGCCAATGGCCGGTATCGCAAGTGATTGATCCCAACCTCTGGTGGAGGCACTTGCCGTTAGGCCAGACCCTGAGACGGTGGCGCGTAAGGAAATGAGCCCGTCGTCGCCGATCACGATGGCCCTTGGCGACATTTCGACACCTACGGGGGGAGGGGCAGTTTCGGCAGGCGCCATTAAACCCCAATACAAACTGGGCAGGCCGACAGCCGGGTCAATTGAGATAAAAGTGACGTAGCCAACCTCTCGAGCGAGGCGCACAATAAAATCCCAGTCGCTTTCATTTGACTGAACCACCATTGTGTACGGAACTTCGGTTGGCTCGGCGAGAGTTGCAATGCCATGTTCGAGGCCAATTGCCTCAACTATTTCTGAGTACAGGCTGAGTGGGAACCCGGTGGTCTTTTGGCCGTGGAGCATCTTGTGTGCAAGATCGTATGCACGAACGACACTTCGCACCCCAGAGGTATGGTCAAATCGGAGTTCGATGGATTCGATCTGGCCGCTAAATAGCGGGACTCCAATAATGTCTTCGCCGGAAATCGCGCGAATTTCGACTAGGACGCCAGCGACAAGGCCATTTTCTAGGAGAACTCCTTGCCCTGAATCCACGAGTTCAATTTCGCAAAGCGAAGGCAAAAACAGTTGCGACTCAACAGTGATGTTGATTATCAACATCGCGCTTTGCTCTAGAAGAGGAACTCCGTCTACCAATACGTGGAGTTGTACGCCAGCGGTGTTAAAAGGGTTGGTACTCATTTCCCTTTACCTGGCTTATTCTTCGCGGATAGCGGATTGCGCATGCGCGACTCAGGTGAAGAACGTGCCGAAGTCTTTATGAGCCCAGTTTCAGTGCGCTGCGGTAACTCGTCAGGTGCCGGAATAAGTAGTTTGCGCCCTGGATCGACACGCAGCGGATCGTCAATGTCATTAGCCATCGCGATATCTCGCCAGCGGTTAGGGCTTCGGTACGACCGGTAGGCGATGTGCGCCAGAGTGTCTGCCTCGTGGACCAGTGCACTCTTGCGAGGCATCTCGCCGCCGGACGTGGGATTTTGCAATGCGTCGTAAACGGGGTACTGCTGCAGTTGTATCGAGCCCTCGGCTCGAATCGGTTGACCGCCAGCATTAAACCTCGTGAATTTCAGATGTATGTCAGTTACATAAGAAACGGGGGAGATGAAGTCGCCCCATACGAAGACGACTAGCGGAGAACTTCCGAAGCCCGCGAGCTCACTCATAAGTTCAACTTCGCAAAGGGAAAGTAACCGCTCAGTTGTTGGTAATACCGATTGCCCAGCTGGGCCGTTACCCAGTGTTTCGCCGGCGGTTGAAGTGTTTTCGGTAAAGTTTAAGTCAGAGTTGGCGCCGTCCAGAATAAAGTTAAAGCTCAGATTTGTTGGATTTGTGCCATTCCAAGAAGCTGGCCCGGACCCAGATGCTGTGGGGGAGGGGTCGACCGTCCACGCGGCTGATTTCGTGACGGTCATTGAATCCGGTGGCACCCAGAACGTAATTGACGGGAATGGCCCCAGCATCCCGACAGCTTGCGAGGTAACACTGTTTAGTGAAGTGCCGAGGGAAGCGGTTGTCGGGAGGGTCCACGAGGTAAGAGCTGCGAGGGCACTTGCGAGACCGGTTGCTTCGCCGCTGCTACCGGGCAGGATTACTAATTTGCAAGGCTGAACGGCCTCGGCGGTATCGATCCCAGGGGCGAGGCCATCGGTATCGAAGTAACCAGAATGGCTAAATGTGATGCTTTCGGTAATAACCGGTGGCGTCTCAGTGCCAGTAACTGTGCTGAATTGCGGTTGAGTCCAAGTTACCGGGTAAGCATTACGAAAGTTGTAAGTTGCCTGCTGGAGAGTGCCGGAAGGGTTTATGTAATTTATTGAAATGCCCACGGTCGTTCCACCGTATTGCTGGGCCAGTGCGAACCACTCGGGAATCCAACCTGATTGATTCGGTGTCCAAGGCCGAGAAAGGGTGACGTTCCCGTATTGCAACTGGCCAATCATCTGGAATCGTGAGAGTTGATACCCGCCTACCTGTGCGTCTACGGCAGGAAGGGTCGTATCACCCATCTGCAAGCTGTTCCAGTTGGCACCGAGGTTTTTGTCTCCACCAACAAGGTCGACGCTCAGGCTGAAACCAGCAAAATTGGTTGCTGTGAACCCCGGGTCAAATGGCATTGGACTAGTCATCGTTTAATACTCCCGCATCAATTTGGAGCGGCGTTCGCGATCTTTGAGAAGATCAGCACGGAGCATGTTTCTAATTAACGGATAAAGCGCGTTGGCATGCTGCTCTAGCCAGCGCGCATCGGAAGTGAAACTTGTCGGTTGTGGTGCGACCGCTGGTGAAGCGCTCGGCGCTTGATCCTTGCGCTGTTTAGCTGGTGCCGCCTCCTTAGCGGCAGGTGAATGTTTGGTGCCCTGTGCGCGAGATCTACGCTGCACTTGTTCAGGTGCTGAAGGTTGGACAAATGGTGCTGGTGGCGCTGAGTTGAATTGGGTAGCAGACCCTTGGCCCCCTTGAGTTTGACCGCTACCAATACGGCCTGCCCAGGTCGGTTGGCTTCCCATCGTGCTGCCGAGGGCGGCCGGTGCAGCCACGGTTGGTAGCCGCCGTGGTGAAAGCACCACTTCATCGGGCTGGCTTTGTCCGCGGGCCACCGTAATCTCCTGTGCTCCGGTGGCGCGAAAAGTATAAGCTCGGCTCTCGTGTCTAGCCGGGGTCATGTCGGATGTGGTTGCTAAAGCCGCCGATGACATTGCAGGTGTAGGAGCCGGCACCGAAACTGACGTTGACGTTGACGAAAACGTCGGAGAAGAGGTTGACGAAGTCGAGGGAGAAATCGTTGGTGAAAACGAAGGTTTAGGTGAAGATGAGACAAGGGTTTCTGCGTGCAGCGCGCTGGCTTCAAGTTGTCGCCCAAGTGGAGTGTGCTCAGGTGGCAAGGTCTTGCCGTATTGCTGCTGTTGAACCACGTGTGTTAGCTCATGGGCGAGTATTTGACGTGACTTATCTGAGATCAGCGGGGTTGTCCCGGGAATATGTATCGCACCTTCATGGGTAAAGGCATCGGCATTTAGCGCTTGGGCTTTCTTGTCAACGGCAGCACCCCGATGCAAAGTTACGGAGGTTGGGCTAGTGCCGGCCACCGCTGAAACGGCAGCCCGCACATCGGCTGACACCGCATGTTGCTTTGGCGCTGGGGCTTGGCCTAAAGATTTGATGTTGTCCTTGGTAATGGTTGCAGTTTCACTTGGTGAATCTCGAAGGGCTGTTGGCAATTCGGATTGCCGTGAGGGCGGAGCCATCGGTGATGACTCTACGGTGGCAGCTGCTGTGGACACAAATGGTGTGCCTGATGCCCGCCGCTGCACACCAGTAGTTGGCGGTGACGTAGACAGGCTCGGGCTTGCGGTGCCCGAGCTAGACAAGTTGTTTTGCCGGCTCAGCCCGTTAACACTCGCCGACACCGATGAGCCGTTGTTATCCGAAGGCGCTTGCACTCTTGGGGCAAGTGGAATCTCTAGTGAGTCTTGGTCGAGCTTCGGTGATGGGAGTTCGACGCTTGTCGGTGGTGATACCGGTGCTGCTGGCGCCGCTGCCCTGGCTGTATCGGGCGCCGTAGGGGTAGTTGCCCTGGGAATCACCGGGGAGGCGGGAGAAGTCGTTGGCGCTTGGGTGCGTGCGCTGGGCGCGGGCTCGGGTGAGTTCAAACGAGGTGAACTTGAAGTAGGTGTGCTCGTGACCGGTGTGCTCGTGACCGGTGTGCTCGTGACCGGTGTGCTGGTTGTTGGCGCTTGGGTGCGTGCGAGAGGCGCGGGCTCGGGTGAGTTCAAACGAGGTGAACTTGAGGTTGGTGCGCTGGGAGCAGGTGCGATAGTGGTTGGTGAACTAGCGAGTGGCCCACTCGCTGCCGGCCCACTGGTTCGTGATCTCGTTATGGATGGCGCTGCGCTCGTTGGCGCGGTCGAATTTTGGGAGGCCTTGGTGATGATTGTCTCTGGTTGTGCAGCCGGGTTGCTAATTACCGGTGCCTGGCTTCGTGCGGTAACTGCGGGTTCAGGTGTGATCGCACTTGGTGCACTATCTAAAGAGCCACTTGGCATGGGGGCTGGCAAACCCCGTGTGCGCTGGGTTAGTGCACCGCGCGGTTCTGGAGCAGTTACCTCTTTGACGGGTGCGCTCACTTTGGTGCTTTCAACCGGCTTAGCCGGTGGGATGATCACTGCTTCGCGCACAGGGGTGGCACCGGGCCGCGACCGAACGCGAAGATCTTGTGATCGCGACGGCTCACTTGTTTGCTTATCGTCCATAACCGCAGAAATGTCTTCGCGACTTAATGGTTTCGAATCTGCCTGCTTGGCCATTTCAGAGGGGATCATCGGCCCTTGGCTGCGTGGCTGTGATTGGGGTTGGCCTTGGGATTGGGGTTGCCGTTGAGCGCCCGGCGCCCCGAGTCGATGAGCCACCGCTTTCTGGTGGGAGCCCTTTGGCGCCGTGCGGGGGCGTGAACTTACAACTGGAACAGGGCGCGGTGCGAGTTTTGGCGCTACCCCCGCCTCAGGTTGTATTTCATTGGCGTATTCGGCTTCAGGCGTGAGATTCTCTTCGTCTGCGTAGGCGGGTGGATTCACTCGGCCAATGAGTTCAGCCTGTGGGCCCTTAGGGCGCACGGGGCGGGTAGTGGTAAACCTGATGAGTCCGACTTTTTCATTGGTCGAACCATGGCGCAGGTCACCTCCGGTGACCAGTGGGCTGCGCCGGGTTACCAAGAATTTAGGGAGGCTCGAACTGATCCTTTTAGTGGGAGAACTACTTAGTCGGAAAGGAGCCATGGACATGAAGTCCCCGCGAAGTGGACCACGCCACCCCGAGTTTTCTACCCTCGTCGAGTCTGGTTCAGCCTCGTTTGGGGGACTCATACTCGCTCCCATCGGATTCTGCTCGGTTCAAAGCTGATACTTGCTTTAGTAGCCTTCGGCGCACGTCGTGAGTCAGATCAACAATGGCGTCAAATGACCAGTGAACGTAGTAGGCCAGGAATCCGATCTCCTCCCAGAGACGGTCGGTCCCGACCGTGGCTATTCCCCCAGGCCACCACCTGCCACGTCAACCGTGAAGGATTGTCCGCACGGACAGGTGACCTCGGCGAGGGTGTGGCCTTCGGTATTTATGCGGCGGTAAACATCTTGGAGAAACGCTAGGTCCGTTGCCCACAACCCCCCGATGACTTGATCATCGATTGTGGGCAACGTACCTATGCGAGTTACTACCCGAGCCAAGAGCACAAGAGACAAGAATGCTTCGTTCTCGCGAACCTTCGGGTCCAAGAGTGGCAACAGTTCATCTCTGGCTGTTGCCAA
>CAMBQX010000036.1 GCA_945870085.1 Bifidobacterium breve
GGTGAACCTCATGAACTGGCCTCCCCCGAAGCCGGGCCGGCGGTAGCTCCACCAACGCGAAAACGCCATGCCCGCAGGCACAACCCAATTCCACGCTTGGTTTTGCTCTTCGTGTCACTGGCACTTTTTGCGGTAGCTTTTTGGGCCGGTTTCACTTTTCAAAGTACCTACGCAAACGCAGGTGGTGAGCCCGCAGAAGTCATCGTGGCCACCTGGATGCGCGACAACAACATGGGACCGTTAGTCGCCAAGTTGGAAGACGTTTACTACACCTATGTCAGCACCCCGGACGTTGGAGGCACGCCAACTGTTTCAGCAGATATCACCGCAGAAGACAATGCCGGCCTTGACCCCGATGATCTCCAGCCGTCCGATCCGCCCAGTGCTATGTCCAGCGCCGTGCCCGCCGTCGTGCCCAGCGCTATTCCTAGCCCGATTGTTACCCCGGTGGTCGAACACCTCAATCCCCCACCGCCCATTACCTCACCGGTGCCCAACCCTGAACCGCAGGAAGGTCTCTGGCAGCCGGTCGGCAGCCGGGTGGCCGGTCTCCCAGCGATGTATGTCGCCCGGGTGCGCGCCGACAATGTGCACACCAGTTACTACGCCTCGGTACTTTGGATCGACACCTCACTTACCAAAGCCATGTTTATCCCCGGTTTTGAAGAACCCGGCGGCCCGAATCCATTTAACGGGGCACTGCCAAAAGAGCTCTGGCCAATTGTGCTCGCCAACTTCAACGGCGCTTTCCGACTCGAGGACTCAATGGGAGGCTATTACTACGGTGGCGAAATGGTTAAACCTCTCGTCGATGGCAAGGCGAGTACCGTTGTCTACAAAGACGGTTCGATAAAGGTCGGCAAGTGGGGCCGCGACCTGCAGATGAGTGACGATATCCAAGCCGTTCGGCAAAATCTCAACTTGATTGTCGACAAAGGCGTATCAAAGGTTTCTAGTGAAACCGACAACGTGATTTGGGGAGCGACCACCGACAAGGAGAGTCTGGCCTGGCGCGCCGCGATCGGCCAGCTCGCAGACGGCAGCATTATTTATATCGGGTCACCATTTCTTTCAGCCGATGGTCTCGCCAACACGTTGGTGGGCGCCGGCGCACAAGAAGCCATGGTCCTTGACATGAATACTTGGTGGACCGCGGGCTTCTACTTTAGGCACAAGAAGAACGGCACTCCGTTATGCCGAAAACTTGACCCGTCATTGGCTGAAGGCTGCGACCGCTTCCTTTATCCGTACAAGCGCGATAGTTTCCAGTTCTTGGCTAGTCAGCCACTATCACCGTAGTGAATCTTCACCGTAGAAGACCCGGTCAACGACTTGGCGAGCGCGCCTAGTGACCCGCCGGTAATCCTCAATTAGTTGACCCGAGGCTCCCATTGGGTAGCCCATTACATATCCCACACCAGCCAGCTCGCGAACATCGGTTGGCACTAAGTCTGAGGCGCGGTCACGCACGAGCATTACCGCATTTCGAACATTGGTCGCTAATCGCCAGGCTACTCGAAGGGCCTCGGCATCACTTGAGCTAAGAAGACCCGCACTTTCAGCAGCGGCAAGTACCGGCAGGGTTTCGGTGGTGCGCAATGAGGGATAGGCATAAGCATGCTGCATTTGCAGCAACTGGGCCACCCACTCAACGTCACTGAGCCCACCTCGACCTAACTTGGTATGTAATGTCGCATCCGCCCCGCGTGGTAGTCGCTCTGCCTCCATGCGCGCCTTGAGCCGGCGAATCTCGCGAACCTGCGCCTCCGGAACCCCACCACCGGGGAAGCGGAGTGGATCAATGAGTGCAATGAAGTGTTCACCTAATTCACGGTCACCGGCCACCACCTGCGCCCGCAGGAGCGCCTGCGCCTCCCAAGCCGCTGACCAACGCCCGTAATAAGCCGCATAGGAGGCTAATGAACGAACCAGTGGCCCCTGGCGGCCTTCCGGCCGCAGATCCGCGTCGATATCCAATGGCGGGTCGCTGGTCGGTGCCATCAAAAGCGTGCGTAATTCATTTGCCACCGCGAATGCCGCAGAATTCGCCGCATTCTCATCAGCGCCCGCAATGGGCTCGTAGACAAACATGACATCAACATCACTACCTAACCCGAGCTCGCGCCCACCAAAGCGGCCCATCCCAATTACGGTGAATCGCATTGGCAGCTCAGCCCCGCCACCCACTACCCGCTCGGCAACACGCAGGGCGCCGGCTACCGTCGCGGTGGCAACGTCACTAAGTGCAACTTGCGCACCATCGATCTGGGCTACCTGCAGTAACTCGGCGACTGCAATCCGAAAGAGCTCGCGTCGGCGCAGCGATCGCACCGCCCCAACGGCAATAACCGGATCGTCATGCCGCTCAGCAGCAGATGCCGCCTCGGCGAGAAGTGTCTCCAAAGATCGAGGTTCGAGTTCACTTTGATCCGCGAGCATAGCCACGTTTTCAGGAGCACGAAGCAGCAATTCAGTGGCGTACTTACTCGAAGCCAGCACCTGCGCCATGCGTTCGGCCGCCGTTGATTCGTCACGAAGTAGCCGCAGGTACCAGTGGGTCGAGCCCAATACATCGCTAACGCGCCGAAAGCCTAGGAGGCCAGCATCTGGGTCAGGGGCATTCGCAAACCAACCCAGCATCACCGGCAACAAGGTGCGCTGAATGGCCGCGCGCCTGCTGACTCCCGAGGTCAATGCCTCAAGATGTCGAAGTGCCCCGGCCGGGTCTTGATAGCCCAGGGCGCGCAGGCGCTGCTCAGCGGCTTCTGGGGTAAGCCTTGCCTCACCAGCATCAAGGCGTGCAACGGCCTGCAGTAGCGGCCGGTAGAACAATTTTTCATGTAGTCGGCGCACCTCGCGCGCGTGCGTACGCCACTTCGCATGTAGTTCGCCAACAGGATCACCACGATAGCCAAGTGATCGCCCAAGGCGCCTGAGATCACTTTCGTCCTCAGGCATGGTGTGAGTGCGGCGCAACTTATGCAGCTGCAACCGGTGCTCAAGTGTGCGAAGAAATCGGTAGGCATCAGCCAATGTTGATGCATCGTCGCGGCCAACATAACCCCAAACCGCGAGCGCCTCAAGGGCATCAAGGGTTGTTGAGCTTCGCAGCATGACGTCACTTCGACCATGCACTAACTGGAGCAATTGCACCGAGAACTCAACATCGCGTAGCCCACCCGGGCCTAGTTTGAGCTCGCGCTCACCGATGCGGGTAGGTACTTGCTCTTCCACCCTGCGGCGCATCGCCTGCACATCTGTCACAAATCCGTCATGATCTGCAGCGCTCCAGACAAACGGCGCTACCGCATCCACATATCTGGCTCCAAGTTCAAGATCACCAGCCGAGGGGCGCGCCTTCAGTAAGGCCTGGAACTCCCATGTCTTTGCCCAGCGCTCGTAATAGTCAAGGTGCGACTCGATAGTGCGCACCAGCGCACCTTGCTTACCCTCAGGGCGCAGCGCCGGATCAACCTCCCAAATCGATCCTTCGGTGGTTACCGAGTTGCACGCGCGCATCACGCCGATCGCCAAGTCCGTGGCGGTCTTTAATGCACCTTCTTCATCGCCCTCGATAGCCTCGGCCACAAAAATTACATCAACATCACTTACATAATTCAATTCACGCCCACCGCATTTACCCATACCGATAATTGCGAATCGACAACCCGGAGCGCCCTCGGGTAACCCGGCCTGCGCAATCCCCAAAGCCGCCTCAAGGACGCCATCGGCGAGATCAGCGAGCCACGAAGCCACCGACTCCATCGGCGCCAAGCCCGCAAGGTCTCGGGCCGCAATCCCCAAAAGATGTGAGCGGTAGGCAATGCGCAACCGATTTAAAACTTCCGTCGACTGCCCATCAGCAATGGGTTCGGGCGCCTGTGGGTCAGCCCCAACCGCCTGCAACAAGGAGGCCCGAACCTGGCTTGCCGCCGGCGCCATCGCAAGTGCTTCAGCGTCAGCCAGTATCGACCAATGCTCCGGGTGCCGGATGATGAATTCACCAAGTGCCTCTGACATGCCAAGTACTTCAACCAGCCGGCCCATAGTGTCACGATCGGCAACCAGCGTGGAAGAGATGCGACGGCGTTGCTGATCACCGCAGGCTTCCATGAACCGAGTCAGCAGTAGCAGCGCTTGATCCGGGTCGGCAGTAGCAGCGATCTGAGTCAAGAATCCACTCGCGTCCTCAACGTGGCTCTCACTATCGTCAATACCAATTTCGGCGAGTAATTCGACAAGAGCTGGGCTGGCCAACAGCCGGGCAGCAAGTTCCAACTCGGTGAACCCTAAGCGGGCTAACTTCGCACTATCTGTTGTTGACCTACCGCTTTCCATCAGCGTGAACCCGGTGTCGCACATTGCCAAACTAGATCTGCCCAGGCCTGCGTCATGGGCCGCCAAGTTCTAATTAGGTCAGCCTCTGATTTACGAAACTGCTCACACTCCGCATCGAAATCGCAGCCAGAGCGGTCGAGGACTTCGTCAGCTAGGCCCGCCCAACTGGCGAATATGTCGGCATCGATTTCCGGATGCAACTGAAGTCCGTAAGCATTTTCACCAACTCGGAAACCTTGCACTCGGCACACCTCATTGGTCAGTAAAAGGACACCATCATCTGGTAGCGCCACAATATGGTCTTGATGCCATTGACCGGCGGGGATGTCATCGCTGGGTGCTCCAACAGCACCGATCACCGGGTCTACTAAGCCTTCCTGGGTGCGAAAAACACTCACCACGCCGATCTCCGGAACCGGCCCCAACTCCACGCGACCCCCGGTCGCAGCCGCCAACAATTGCGCCCCAAGGCACAGGCCCAAGACAGGGATACCGCGGTCGGTCGCATCAGCTAACAGCGCCCGCTCAGCAACCAGCCAAGGCGCTACGCCATCATCACCGGCACCCATCGCGCCGCCGAGGGCCAAAACCCCGTGGACTCCAGGTGGTACGGCCGCCGGCACCTGCTCGCCGAAGCAGGCTTCGATGACCCGCACGCTGATGCCCGACTCAGCCAACCACTTCCCGACCAATAGCGGTGGGTCGGTTTGATCATTCTGGATAGCCAGTACCACCGGCGTTGGTCCCGTGCCGATATCAGTGCTCACAATCGTGGAAGGTAGCGGTCCAGCTCCCATTGGGTGACTTGGCGTCGAAAATCCTCCCACTCGGCCTGCTTGTTGCGCAGGAAGAAATCAAAGACATGCTCACCGAGGGTCTCAGCAACCAACTCTGAGCGCTCCATAATCTCGATTGCCTGATCGAGGCTAGAAGGCAGTGGCTTCATGCCCATCGCCTTGCGTTCAGACTCGCTCAAGCCCCAGACATCGTCCTCCGCACCATCCGGTAGCTCATAGCCTTCCTCAATACCCTTAAGCCCTGCCGCCAGCAGTAACGCCAACGCCAAATATGGATTACATGCACTATCCATAGATCGAAATTCGATTCGCGTGCTGTTGCCCTTGGCCGGCTTATACATCGGCACCCGGATCAAAGCCGAGCGATTGTTATGCCCCCAGCAGATCCACGATGGCGCCTCTGCTCCTCCGGCAAGTCGCTTATAAGAGTTAACCCACTGATTGGTTACCGCGGTGATCTCCGGCGCATGGGCAAGGAGTCCGGCGATAAATGAACGCGCGACTTTTGAGAGTTGATACTCAGAGCCCGGCTCGAAAAAGGCGTTACGGTCACCCTCAAAGAGTGAAAGGTGTGTGTGCATCCCTGAACCAGGGTGGTCGCGGAATGGCTTTGGCATGAAGGAAGCAAAGAGGCCTTGCTCTAATGCAACTTCTTGCATGACCAGGCGAAATGTCATCAAGTTGTCGGCTGTTGTCAACGCATCGGCATACCTTAAGTCAATCTCCTGCTGGCCCGGCCCACCTTCATGATGGGAGTACTCGACTGAAATACCCATTGCTTCTAGCATCGTGATGGCTTGCCGGCGGAAGTCATGTCCGACCCCATTTGGCGCATTGTCGAAGTATCCGTATTGATCCACCGGGATCGGCGCCTGACCGGCGACCGGTGATTCTTTAAATAAATAGAACTCAACTTCAGGGTGCGTATAGAAATTGAAACCTAGGTTCGCTGCCTTTGTAAGTGTGCGCTTAAGCACATAGCGTGGATCGGCGTATGACGCTGCGCCATCGGGTGTCAAGATGTCGCAGAACATCCGCGCAACCCCAGGGCCCTCACTGCGCCACGGCAACAGGGCAAATGTTGCCGGGTCAGGCTTGGCCAACATATCTGACTCAGCTACCCGGGCAAAGCCCTCGATCGCCGAACCGTCAAACCCAATACCTTCGGCAAACGCTCCTTCAAGTTCAGCCGGGGCAATGGCCACCGACTTCAAGGTGCCTAAAACGTCGGTAAACCACAACCGCACGAATCTGATGTCACGCTCTTCTATCGTCCTAAGGACGAACTCCGCCTGCTTATCCATGTGCCCATAGTGGACTAGGCCGTGTTACGAATGGGTTAAACCACCTCAAGTAGCCTGCTTCTATGAGTGTTATTCGGCTGGCCCTCGCCCAGGTGAACGCCAAAGTGGGTGATTTAGCGGCAAATGCCCTGCTGGTACGGGCCGCGGCCCGGCAAGTGGGTGCAGCCGGGGCCCACCTCATTGCCTTCCCGGAGATGGTGCTGACCGGCTATCCCGTCGAGGATCTCGCACTTCGGCCCTCGTTTCAGGCTGCCTCCCGCACCGCCCTCGTGGCCTTGGCCCAAGACCTGCACTCAGATGGGCTCGGCGAGCTCATCGCCTTGGTCGGCTACCTTGATCACTTGGAGATTGCTCCACAAACAACGGGGCCGCGCAATGCGCCGATCAATGCGGTGGCGGTTTTACACCGCGGCAAGGTCGCGGCCCGTTACACCAAACATCACTTACCCAACTACGGAGTATTCGATGAAGCCAGGTATTTCATCCCCGGCACCGAACCACTGCTCCTGCGCCTAAACGACAGCACCATTGCGATTGCTATCTGTGAAGACCTATGGCAAAGCGGCGGTCCGGTTACTTGGGCGCGCGAAAACCAGGCCGACCTGCTGCTAGTAATGAACGCCTCCCCGTATGAGCGCGATAAGGATGACGCCAGGTTGAAACTTTGCCAGTTGCGAGCGGTTGAATCTGGCTGCGACCTAGCCTACGTAAATCTCATCGGCGGCCAAGATGAACTCGTATTTGATGGCGACTCAATGGTTGTCGATAAGCATGGCAACTTACTAGCGCGGGCCCCGCAGTTTGAGCCCACCTTGCTCACCATTGATCTGGAGTTATCTTCGAGCCCCGAACCGGATTCGTGTGTTTCACTTGGCCCACTAACTTGGAAAGCAGACATTACTTATGAACCTGCCATCGCACCACGCCTGGCTGAACCAGATGAGGTTTATCAAGCGCTGACCCTCGGCCTCGGTGATTACGTAAGGAAGAACGGCTTCAAAAGCGTCATTCTCGGACTATCCGGTGGTATCGACTCGGCGCTGGTTGCCGCTTTGGCCTGCGACGCTATTGGCGCTGAAAACGTATTTGGTGTTTCCATGCCAAGTGTCTATTCATCCGACCACTCAAAGGATGACGCCAGCGACCTAGCAGCGCGCACCGGGCTAAATCTGCGCACGATCGCTATCGCCCCGATGGTTGACTCCTTTCAAGGGGCTATGCAATTGACCGGTCTTGCCGAGGAAAATCTGCAGGCCCGAGTGCGTGGCACCACCCTGATGGCACTTTCGAATCAAGAAGGCCACCTGGTACTAACAACCGGCAATAAGAGTGAGCTTTCAGTTGGCTACTCGACTCTGTACGGGGATTCGGTTGGAGGTTTTGCGCCCATTAAGGATGTCCCAAAGCGGCTCGTCTGGGAGTTAGCCCGCTGGCGTAACGCCCAGGCCCTTGAACTCGGGCAGACTCCACCAATACCGGTGAGCAGCATTGAAAAGGAACCAAGTGCTGAACTTCGCCCGGACCAAAAAGATAGTGACTCACTACCTGATTACGAAGTTTTGGACGCTCTACTTGAAGCCTATGTTTCAGGTGACATGGGTGCGAGCGAATTAGTTGCCGCTGGATTCGCGCCCCGCCTCGTCGACCGTGTCTTGCGGTTAACAGATGCCGCTGAATATAAGCGCAGGCAGTCGCCCCCCGGCACCAAAATATCGTTGCGGGCTTTTGGTCGCGATCGCCGACTGCCAATCACAAGTGGCTGGCAGGAGCCAAACCAAGCCTGAGTACTTCGACTATAGAAGCAGTACTGGCTGAACCATCGGCCGGCGTTAAACGCAACATCTTCAACCACACCATCGGCCCGACCAGCAAGGCGATCGTGGCCTCAATATCTAGGTCACCCCGCAATTGCCCCTGTAACACCCCTCGCTCCAAATAGGCGCTCAGGCGAAGGTGGCGCGGACGAATAACCCGCTCCGCAACCATTTCCTGTAACTGGGGATGGCGTGAGCCTTCACTTAACACCCTGATCATGATGCGGCTTCTCAAAGAATCCGGTGAAGCCTCCCGAATCTCGTCCAGTAACTGGGTGAGGACATCCCAGAAATCACCATAGCTAGGCGCCTGCTGTACGTCCTCGTCGAATTTCCGCATGGCGTGTGCGAGCAACTCATCTCGATTCGCGAATCGACGGTAGATGGTCGCCTTACTTACTCCGGCGCGTGCTGCCACTGCCTCAATCGAGAAACGTTCGAAGCCCTCATCGGCAAATAGATCTAAGGCCGCGGTATCAATGGATGCATCGGCGATGCAGCTGCGCGGTCGGCCCTTAGCTCGCACCGAAGCCTCAGTTAACACAGCTATACCTGCTCTTTGCCCGTCGGGTATTCACCTTGAGCCTGCTCGCGATACTCCTTCGCCTCGGTTTGGACTAAGGCATCGGTGGGGTCTACCGGTGTTGGGGCATCACCCACCTCAGTTTTCTTGGTGAGCGGGGTGATGTGAGGTAAGCCAAATCCGACTACGAGCACCGCAACAATGACCACGATTACGGAAATCAACGAAGTTAGGTGGCTGGCCGCCAAAAAATCGGCGTACGCAGCCTCCCGAACGGTATTGACTACAGCTGCTGGTAATCCATCGGACGTGGCTTGGTCAAGGACTCCCATGGTGGCGATCACCGACTCTGACGCAGCCTGCTTGGCCGCCTCCGGGAATTCAGGGGGCATCTGAGTCAGCGAAGCCTTCAAATTTGCCGCGTACTGAGTGGCCAACACGGTGCCAACAATCGCGACGCCGAGCGCTCCGCCAACCTGGCGGACGGTGTTCTGCACCGCGGAACCAGCACCGGCACGCGCGAGCGGTAACACGTTTTGCATAACCGTGGAAGCCGGTGCGATGACGTTACCCATCCCGAACCCGAAAATGAAGAACACGACCAGCAGCATCCAAATGGGAGTGTCCATCTGCAAGAAAAGCAGGCCGATGAGTGACAGGGCAACAAGGATTAAGCCACCGGTAATCACCTTGCGGTAGCCAAATTGAAGTACGGTCGTTCCACTACGTGGCGCCGCAATGATCTGCCCTAATGCGAAAGGCACAAAGCACAGGCCTGCTATCAAAGTGTCGTAACCACGCAGGATTTGCAGGTAGAACGGCAAGGTGAAGGTGATGCCAGAGAGTGCGAAGAATGCTAGTGAAACCGCTATCAAACTGACCGAATATCCCCGATTGCGAAATAGGGAGACATCAAAACTGGAATGGTCACTGCGTGCTTCCAGGAAAAGGAAGAGCGCAATGACAGCTATACCGCCTAACACCGGGATTACCACACCGGGATCAAGCCAGTTTTTGGTTGATGACGCGTGAATGATGCCGTAGATCAAAGCGGTTAGGCCGATAACAGAGAGCGCCAGGCCTTGCAGGTCGAGGCGACGTGGATTTGGATCCTTGGTCTCGGGCACCACTCGAACTATCGCGATTACTCCGATGATGACAATCGGCACATTGATCAAGAAAACCGATCCCCAGTCGTTACCGGTCAGCCAATTGGACCACTGCGGATTTTGAAGCAGTACCCCACCGAGGATTGGGCCAAGTGCCACAGCCGCGCCAACCGCACCCGCCCAAGCACCGATGGCCTTGCCCCGCTCATGCGGGGGGAAGACCACTGTGATGATGGCCAAAGTGGTTGGCATTACCGCCGCACCACCGATGCCCATTACCGCTCTGAAGCCGATGAGCATGCCCGAAGAAACCGAAAATGCACACACCGCCGACGCTGCTGCAAAAAGAACCAAACCGATGATCAAGATTTTCTTGCGCCCCAGGCGATCACCGAGCACACCCCACGTGAATAGCAAGGCGGCAAAAGTCAAGATATAGGAGTCGACCGCCCAAACCAGCTCGCCTTGGCTGGCATTTAGGTCACGCTGGATTGTCGGCAAGGCAATATTCAAAATGGTGTTGTCGAGCACCACAACTAGCAGGCTGACCACCAGCACGCCAAGAATTGCCCAGCGCCGCGGATGCCCCTCACCCGATGTCATCCACGCCTCGTTGGCCTTGGCCTGCACCGGCATTTATTCTCCTTATTGATTATCGGTTAGCAATTCTAATTCGAAACGCTATCGTATCGTATTTGGATTCGGGGCGCCAATAGCCAAATCAAGTGAATCCATGCCATGCTTATCCCGTCCGGGGACTCCGTGGGGAGCCTCGAGATTGGAGCGCATCATGGAATCAACCCGCACGCCCATCGTGAGCACTGCAAATCAGCAGGCTATCTACGGATCTGATCCACAACGCCGGATCACCATGCGTGATCTCCAGGTGGCAACAGATAAAGGCCAGCGTTGGCCGATGATCACCGCTTATGACGCGCTATCGGCGGGCGTATTCGATGACGCCGGCATCCCGGCGCTACTCGTTGGTGACTCGGCGGGCATGGTGGTTTTCGGCCACGACACAACTATCTCGGTGAGCGTTGATGAACTTGTCATGTTGGTTCGCGCCGTAGTGAAGGGCTCTAAGCGCGCCCTCGTGGTAGCCGACCTGCCATTTGGCAGTTACCAAGCCTCGCCGGCTCAAGCGCTGGAAACTGCGGTTTTCTTTATGCAAAAGGGCGGAGCACATGCGGTCAAACTCGAGGGTGGCGCAGCGGTGCTCCCCCAGATTGAGCTACTCGCAAACTCCGGAATCTCAGTAATAGGTCATTTGGGCCTAACCCCCCAGGCGGTCAATCTGCTCGGTGGCTATCGGGTGCAGGGCCGGGGCGAAAGTGGCGAAATGCTGCTGCGTGATGCCAAAGCCATGCAGGCCGCCGGCGCTACCGCAGTGGTTCTAGAACTGGTACCGGCCGATCTTGCAGCTCGAGTCAGTGAAGTACTGACGATTCCGACAATTGGTATCGGCGCCGGACCACATACCGATGCTCAGGTCTTAGTTTGGCAAGATCTTCTCGGTTTGACGGCCGGGCCGTCACCTAAGTTCGTCAAGCGCTATGCAGATCTGCGCTCGATCATGACCGAAGCGGTAAGTGACTGGGCGGGTGATGTCGCCAGTGGTGCTTATCCGGCCGAAGAGCACACCTACAAATAGTAGTTCAGATGTCGGTGATGCGAACCCCGGTGTGCGCCTTGTAACGACGATTCATTGCAATCAGGTTCGCGGTCAGCGCCTCCACCTGATGGCAGTTACGCAACCGGCCCGCAAATATCCCCCTCATGCCAGGGATGCGGTTAGCTAGGGCTTGCACAATGTCGGTGGCGGCGCGGTCATCGCCTAGCACCAAGACATCGGTATCGATTGAGTCCACGGTTTCGTCCAGAAGCAGTACCGCCGAGATGTGATGGAAAGCTCCGACCACCCGACTATCGGGTAGCAAAGTAGCGGCTTGCTGCGCGGCCGAGCCTTCATCCACGGCTATGGCAAACACCCCTTGCTTATCAAACCCGAGCGGATTTACGCAGTCAATTAGGATTTTCCCGGCCAATTCGGCCCGCAGTGAAGCCAGTAAGTCTCCGTGACCATCCCAAGGGATCGCCGCGATAATTACGTCCGATGTAGCGGCACAATCTTGGTTACTTGCACCGGTAACACCATGACCCAAACTCGCCGCTGAGTCTTGTGCACGAGTTGCATCACGTGAACCAAGGATTACTTGGTGACCGGCTATCGCTAACCGCCGCGCGAGACCTCGGCCTTGTTCACCGGTACCACCGAGTACACCAATGCGCAAATTGGCAACGTCAGGAAGTATGCGTGGGTCAGGAGTTACTACTGCATCAGTCATAGTGCGAAATAATGTCAGATGTTGCACATAAGGACCAATCGGGGCTGGCTAATTGCATTATTGCCCGGGAAAAAAAGTGCATCTCATAGCACGCGCGCGACACGAAATGACACACCGACATGAAAATGCACGAATTTCACCATGTTTTCTGTCAGAGTT
>CAMBQX010000037.1 GCA_945870085.1 Bifidobacterium breve
TCTGGATTTTTGGCCGGTTTCACGACCAAAACGTGCGCACCCAGCGATCGTCTGGCAATCCGCGCCATTCGCCAAACTGGCCAAGTCGACCTGGTGATCGGTTCTGGATTAGTTAAATGGGTAGCTAATTCCTGTTAGTTGTTCGCTGAGTTGCCAGAGGCGGTGGGCATCGGCAGTGTCAAGGGCAGCTTTTGAGCGACCGACAATTTTTGGGTAACCGCGCATTTCGAGAAACCCATCGGGGCCGATGTAGGTATTGCCAGCTAGGCCCGGAGCAGTAGCGGCGAACAGTGTGGGCAGGGCCCCCATCTGCGCCGATTGTGACATCACATTCCCGCTTATTGATGTCAACTTCGCTTCGATCGCGCTGCCGCGCATGCTCGGCCCGACACCTTGCAGGTTGGTGGACGCGAACCCTGGGTGGGCTGCCAGCGCGAGGATTGACAGGTGCGCTTGGTCTAAGCGGCGTTGCAACTGCGCGGTGAACAGGAGATTGGCGAGCTTGCTCTGCCCGTAGGCCCGCCACTGCTGGTAGCGCTTGTCACCCATCAGGTCGGCAAAGTTCATTCGTCCCATGCGATGGGCCTGCGAGGCGACGGTGACAACTCGAGAGTTTGGGACGGCCACCAAGGCTGGCAGTAGCAAGCCGGTTAGGGCGAAATGCCCAAGGTGATTGGTTCCAATTTGCATTTCGAAGCCATCTGCTGTGGCTCGCTTTGGAATGGCCATGATGCCGGCGTTATTGATGAGCAGGTCTAGGCCTTGGGGGTTAGCGGCGGACCAGTCTTGGGCGAAGGCGCGAATGGTGGCTAGATCGGAGAGATCCAGCAAGGCGAGTTCGACTTGCGCCTTGGGTGTGCTGGCGCGAATCCGGGTGGCGGCCTTTTCCCCCTTCTCGAGGTCGCGGACAGCCATGGTGACTTTGGCGCCGTGAGCCGCCAAGGCCTCGGTGGTGCAAAAGCCGAGGCCGGAGTTGGCTCCGGTGACGATTACGGTGCGGCCGGTTAGGTCCGGTAAATCGGAGGTATCCCACTTTCGGGAGGCCGTGTTAGTCATGCATGAAGTATTGGGGTTCGAGCTAAATCCTGCGCTTTGGGTACCATTTTCGTTCTCGGTTGGTTCTCTTGTACGCTTGCGGGGCTTTGTGCCCCAATAGCTCAGACGGCAGAGCGTCTCCATGGTAAGGAGAAGGTCTACGGTTCGATTCCGTATTGGGGCTCGGTTGGTGCACCCGCCCCCGCGGAGGCACCGCAAGGCGGGGTAGCTCAGTTGGTAGAGCAAGCGGCTCATAATCGCTGTGTCGCCGGTTCAAGTCCGGCCTCCGCTACTCCGCAAGGAGAAGGACAAATGTCACGCGACCGCGTGGCTGTTAGGGAAGAGGAAGTCAAGTGGCCAAGGCCAGCGACGTACGACCGAAGATCACGATGGCGTGCGAAGAATGCAAGGATCGCAACTACATCACCAAGAAGAATCGCCGCAACGATCCAGATCGCCTTGAGGCGAAGAAGTTCTGCCCGAAGTGCAATAAGCACACCGTGCACAAAGAGACCCGCTAGTTCTGCGTCGCCCAACCGATGGCGCTAAACCCGGATTTCATTGGCCGAACTTACCCTTCGAGTGAGCCCTATCTCGTCGGTCGCGAGAAGATTCGCGAATTCGCGCGCGCTATTGGCGACGCCAACCCTGCCTACCACGATGTTGCGGCAGCGCAGGGCCTTGGCTATGCCGACGTGGTGGCACCGCCGACTTTCGCGATCGCATTCATATTCGCATCGACCAGTGCGGTGATCCTCGATCCAGATCTAGGCCTTGATTACACAAAAGTGGTGCACGGCGAAGAGTCCTTCGTCTACGCCCGCCCGATTGTTGCTGGTGACGAACTTGTGGTCGTAAACACGATTGAGAATATTCGTGCCGCCGCCGGAAACGACATGATCACCGTCAAGAGTCATGTGAGCACGACATCCGGGGAGCCGGTTGTTGTCACCACCATGGTGATCGTGGCTCGCGGAACGGATGCCCAGTGACGACACATTTGAAATTCACCGATGTTGTGGTGGGCACCAAGCTGCCCGCCCTGTCGGTACCGATCCAGCGTCTTAACTTGATTATGTATGCGGGTGCCTCAGGTGACTTCAACATCATCCATTGGAACGAACGTTTCGCCACTTCGGTAGGGCTACCAAATGTGATTGCCCACGGGATGTTCACTATGGGCGCTGCTATTCGCGTAGTTACCGATTGGGTTGGCGATCCTGGTGCTGTTGTCGAGTACGGGGTCCGTTTCACAAGGCCAGTCCCGGTACCTGACGACGGTATTGGGGCGCTTCTTGAAATCCGCGGTGAGGTAACTGAGTTACTTGACACAGGTCGTGTTCGCATCACGTTGACTGCATCCAGCGCTGGGCAAACCGTGCTTGGTAAAGCACAGGCTGTGGTTCAGCTCGCGTGAACGAAGTTCCAACGGAGATCATCGAACTCGCTGAGCGCCGGCAAGTTGCACGCGCCGCTAATGACTACGAACTTGCCGATCAGTTACGAGATCAAATACTTCATTCGGGCTGGGTCCTTGCCGATACCGCCGATGGGTTCAGGCTTTCGGCTAAGCCACCATTTGAAGTTTTTGCGTCCATCGCTGATGTACTCGTTCAAAGCCAGCCTGTCGGCACGGCCGGGTGCGGGGTTGGGCTCATCGTTGATGGCTGGCCCGACGATGTGCGCATCTGTTTGACCGCACTGTTGACCCACGCGCCAAAAGAGGTCGCGGTAATTGTCCTTGACCTAGGTAATGTTGATGGTGCAGGCATGGTCGCCCATGAACTGGCCGCACTTAACCAAGGCCGGGTGCATGTTGTCCACGTTGCCCAGACCTTAGAACAGGTTGGCTGGGGTAAGGCATGTGCTGCGCTAATTTCCTTGGACCCGGCGCCCGCGCATGTGGTGATGGATCTTTCATCGGTGTTGACCGGTGATGCGATTACCCCGTTGCTAACCGCATTAGCCGAGACAGGTGTTGTTGGTGCCGGCTGGAAAGGCACCAACGTTGATCTTGCTGACTGGCGGTCAGTGGTAGACGCGGGCCCCGGTGAAGTTGATGTGCTGTTGGGCTATTTGATGGTGGTTGACGGAGCGGCTGCGCGCGCGACGCCGCCGAGCCCCAAGGCGAGGTTCTACCGCAATGCTGACCTCGAGTGGTCATTGTTATTGCGTGCCGCTGGTGGGCGTTTGGTCGTGCCCAGCGAGGTGCTACCGGTTGAGCAAGCTCGCCACCACGGGTACCACGACTCGGATCCAGAAATCCGAGATAGAGAGTCGAAGAAGAACTATGACCGACTCCTTCAGCAATTTCGTGGACGTGTTGACCTGCTGGCTCCGCGCCCCTCGTAGGCTCACTGTTATGCGCCTAGCGGATCTCACCACCATGGGTGTTGGCGGCGCACCTGATGTGCTTCGCACCTGTATTGCCACCAATGAGCTCATCGAACGCGTACGCAAGTTAGATGACGCTCGTGAGAACGTGCTAATTCTTGGTGGAGGCAGCAACATCGTGATGGGCGATGAACCGTTTCGAGGCACTGTTCTGCAGGTTGCAACTCGCGGGATTGAGATTAAAGCCGGTGAAAGTGCAGTGCGTTTAACGGTAGCGGCGGGTGAGCCTTGGGATGCACTTGTTGAACTCTGCGTTGTCAATGGCTGGTCGGGTATTGAAGCCCTTTCGGGTATCCCAGGCCTAGTTGGTGCAACGCCAATCCAAAATGTTGGAGCATACGGTCAAGAGATTTCGCAGGTTATTGAGTCGGTTCGAGTACTGGATCGCACCACCGGTTCAATTGAAGTCTTCGATAATACTGAGTGCATGTTTGAATATCGATCAAGTATCTTCAAGCGTGAGCCAAATCGCAGGCTCATAGTGGCCGTAGATATCGCGTTGCGGATTGATTCACAATGCGTTGTTCGATATGCCGACCTAGCTGCCTACTTAGGTATTGAAATCGGGGGGTCAGCAACTCCCGTCGAAGTGAGGTCTGCGGTGCTGGCACTAAGGGCAGCAAAAGGCATGGTGCTTGATATTCACGACGAAGACAGCCGCAGTGCAGGTTCATTCTTTATGAACCCGATAGTGAGTGAAGAAATTGCATCAACTATCCCTGCAGCTTGTCCGAGGTATCCAGCGGCTGCCGGCGTGAAATTGAGTGCGGCTTGGTTAATCGAGGATGCTGGCGTTACTAAAGGGTGGCGCCTCACCGAAGACGCACATGCTCGAGTTTCAAAAAAACACACTTTGGCTATCGTTACCACAATCGGGGCCACGACAGCCGAAGTTATCGAGTTAGCAGACCATATTCAGCAATTAGTTTTCACAAAGTACGCGATCACTTTGGAGGCGGAGCCAACTTTAGTGAACTGCGCACTTGCTGGCCCGAGCTAGTAGCCGAGTTACTTAGCCTCACCGAGTAACGCAGCCATCCGAGTGACGCCCTCGACGATGTCGTCGTCTCCGATTGCATACGAGAGCCGGAGATAACCCGGAGTGCCAAATGCCTCACCGGGCACCACTGCGACTTCAACTTCTTCCAAGATCACATCGGCCAGATCGGCAGAGGAGGTTATCTCTTTTCCGCGAATTGTTTTACCGATCAGGCCTTTGACCGACGGGTAGACGTAGAATGCGCCCTCGGGCAATGGGCAAGTGACTCCCGGTATTGCATCTAGCATGCGTGTTATTAGTTTGCGCCTGCGATCGAATGCGATTTTCATTTCATCAACAGCCGCAAGGTCACCGGATAGTGCCGCTACCGCTGCTATCTGCGAAATATTTGCAACATTCGAAGTTGAATGTGACTGCAGGTTGGTAGCGGCCTTGATGACATCTGGCGGGCCGATCATCCATCCAACCCGCCACCCGGTCATCGCATAGGTTTTTGCCACCCCGTTGATGATCACGCAGGTATCGGCTAACCCAGGTACGAGCACGGGCATAGACGAAAACTCAGCGTCGCCGTAGACGAGGTGTTCATAGATTTCATCGGTGACCACCCAGATACCGTTTGCGAGTGCCCACTCGCCGATGAGTTTAGTTTCGGCGGGGGAGTAGACCGCGCCGGTTGGATTTGAGGGGGAGACGAAAACCAAGACCTTGGTACGAGGGGTGCGGGCTGCCTCAAGTTGGGCGACGGTAGCCCGGTATCCGCTGGTTTCATCGGTCATTACTGCAACGGGCACCCCGCCGGCCAGCCGGATCGATTCTGGGTAGGTGGTCCAGTACGGGGCGGGCAAGATGACCTCATCGGCTGGGTCAAGGAGCGCGGCAAAAGTGTTATATAAAGCCTGCTTACCGCCATTGGTGACTAGGACCTGAGCGGCAGTTACCGCGTAGCCCGAATCACGCAGGGTCTTGGCGGTGATCGCCTCCTTTAATTCCGGTAGGCCACCTGCTGGGGTGTATCGGTGCCACTTTGGTAACCGGGCGGCGGCAATTGCCGCCTCGACGATGTATCCGGGGGTCGGGAAGTCAGGTTCACCCGCGCCGAAGCCAATTACCGGCCGGCCTGCGGCTTTTAGCGCTTTGGCTTTGGCATCCACGGCCAAAGTCGCTGACTCGGTGATGGCGGCGATCCGGCGGGATACTCGGCGGCCAGGTGGCGGGGTCATGGCGTCAGTATTTCAGGCGGCCGGTCCCGGGTTCACGTCGGTGCAGATCTAGGCGCTCAGCGGGTTTTGCTGGTGCTACCTGACCGGATTGGACCCTTCCACGGGTGGGCCCGTAGACTCTCGCACGCGGTTGGTCCGTTGGCGTCAGCCTGCCCACAGGTTGACACTCGGTCGGCCAAAGGGTCGTAGCTCAATTGGTAGAGCACCGGTCTCCAACACCGACGGTTGGGGGTTCAAGTCCCTCCGGCCCTGCGTAGCGGCACTAACGGCACGAATAGCACGATCAGCTAGAAACGCAAGGCCTAGTTACTAGTTACCACGATATGAAGGCGAGCGATGACCGACACCGACGTCTCCCAAGGCCGCGAAAGCGGATCGGGTGAGCATAAGCGTCCCGGATTCTTCGGGCGGTTAGCGTTGTTTGTCCGCCAAGTAATCGTTGAACTTCGTAAAGTCATTTGGCCAACCCGTAAAGAACTTATTGCTTACACCACCGTTGTAATTGTGTTTGTGGTACTCATCGCCGCTATCATCGCGGGCTTTGATTACGTATTCACCAATGTCGTCTTGTTCGTCTTTGGATAACCAAGACCTGCCCTGACCACCACCGAACGAGGAGATAGCCCACCGTGTCCGACCAGGACCAGCAACAGCCCGCACCTTCGGCGGATCCATTTGCGATTGCTCAACTTGAGCCGCAGGGCTCCGCTGAAACTGGTGCCGTGGAAGAACTCATCGAGGCAGTCGTTGCAGAAATACTCATTGAAGAGCTGGTGGAGGAAGCGCTGATTGAAGAGGCGCTGATTGAAGAAGCGCTGATTGAAGAAGCGCTGGCCGAGCGTGAAGAAGAAGAAGTCGACCCGATCGCGGAGTTCCGCGAGCAGATGCGCTTAGCCCCAGGCGATTGGTATGTCATTCATTCATATGCCGGATTTGAAAACAAGGTCAAGATGAACCTTGAGTCCCGCATCAACTCACTGAGCATGGAGGACTACATCTTCCAGGTAGAGGTGCCGATGGAGGAAGTCACCGAAATAAAGAGTGGTGTGCGCAAGCAAGTCCGGCGCAATAAATTCCCCGGGTACGTGCTCGTGCGTCTTGACCTGACCGACGAGTCTTGGGGTGCGGTTCGCCACACGCCAGGTGTCACTGGTTTTGTTGGCCACGGCCATCAGCCCTCACCACTTTCTGTTGACGAAGTAACAGCGATCCTCGCCCCTGTTCCGGAGAAGAAGGCCGGTGCACCAGGTAGCCCCAATGCTGGTGGGCTCGCGGCGGCCGAGGCTGTCTACGTTGACTTCGTGGTCGGAGACTCCGTCACTGTTGTTGATGGGCCATTCGCAACTTTGCACGCGACAATTTCGGAAATCAATATCGAAGGGCAAAAAGTCACCGGGCTGGTCGAGATTTTCGGGCGCGAAACCCCGGTAGAGCTCGCTTTCAGTCAAATAGATAAGAACTAACCGCCAACTCCCGGGGGCGCCGTCTCCGGGTCACCACAACGAAGGACCTGACACACCATGGCACCGAAGAAAAAGAAGGTCACCGGCCTCATCAAGTTGCAGATTCAAGCTGGTCTGGCCAACCCTGCACCGCCTGTTGGCCCAGCACTTGGTCAGCACGGCGTGAACATCATGGAGTTCTGCAAGGCCTATAACGCGGCCACGGAGAACCAGCGTGGCAATGTGATTCCCGTCGAGATCACGGTCTATGAAGACCGCACTTTCGATTTCACCCTCAAGACCCCACCGGCTTCAAGGTTGATCCTTAAGGCAGCGGGTCTCGAAAAAGGTTCGGGTAATCCGCCGAAGGTTAAGGCCGGCTCGATCACCAAGAACCAGGTGCGCGAGATTGCCGAAACCAAGATGCCTGATCTCAATGCCAATGACGTTGATGCCGCGATGAAAATCATCGAAGGCACCGCCCGTCAAATGGGTATTACCGTTACCGCATAGCAAATGAACCGCGTGGGAGGGCCAGCGTGGCCCGCCGACCACAACCTGCGAAGGAGCAGATATGAAGCGCAGTAAGGCATATTTGAAGGCCGCCGAACTTATCGATCAGGACTCCCTGTATTCACCACTGACGGCTGTCCGCATCGTTAAGAAGGGTGTTTCAAATAAGTTCGACCCGACCGTTGAGGTTGCGATGCGACTTGGAGTTGATCCCCGCAAAGCCGACCAAATGGTGCGTGGCACCGTAAATCTTCCACATGGCACCGGCAAGACCGCTCGGGTCTTGGTTTTTGCCAACGGTGAAAAAGCAGATGAGGCCCGTGCTGCTGGTGCTGACTTTGTCGGCTCCGATGAACTCATCGCCAAAGTTGCTGGAGGCTGGACAGATTTCGACGCCGCGGTTGCCACCCCAGATCTGATGGGCAAGGTCGGCACCCTTGGCAAGGTGCTCGGCCCCCGGGGCTTGATGCCCAACCCGAAGACCGGCACCGTCACCATGGATGTCGCAAAAGCGGTTGATGACATCAAGGGCGGCAAGATCGAGATGCGGATCGATAAGCATGCGAATATGCAATTCCCAATTGGCAAGGCTTCTTTTACCGAGCAGCAGCTGGTTGAGAACTACGCCGCGGCGCTAGATGAAGTCCTGCGGCTGAAGCCTTCTGCAGCGAAAGGCCGGTATATCAAAAAGGCCACTATGTCGGCCACGATGGGCCCGGGTGTCCAGGTTGACCCTAACCGGGTCAAGAACCTAACCGCCGAAGACGAAATCTAGGATTTGCAAATGATGGGGCAGGTCCCTTAACCTGCTCCTACCAAAGACCGCTGGTCGCGCCAGCCCCGGAGCCCCGGGGGTGGCGTCGAAGGCCCCGCTCAAGCGGGCGGCCCGCGCAGGATTACGAAGCTCGGCCGCAAATTGCGGTTCCCAGCCCCGTGCGCCTGCGCCGGGGCGTTTTGCTTGATGGGACCGCAACGAAAGGAGCCCCATGGCCCGGCCGACAAAGGTGACAACCGTTGCCGATCTCGCCGACCACTTCCGCACCTCGAGTGCGACTGTGCTCACTGAATACCGCGGACTTACCGTCGCGCAGCTCAAGGAATTGCGCCGCACACTCGGTGACACCGTGACATATGCAGTAGTGAAGAACACCTTGACCAAGATTGCTGCAAAGGATGCCGGCGTTACCGGTATCGATGACCTCTTGCGCGGCCCGAGCGCTATTGCCTTCATTAGGGGCGATGCCGTTGATGCAGCCAAGGGGATCCGCAATTTTGCTAAGGCCAACCCGGCTTTGATCATCAAGGGCGGGGTGATGGACGGCGTGATTCTAAGTGCGCAGGAAATCGTCCGGCTCGCCGATCTTGAGTCGCGCGAGGTGCTGCTGGCCAAGATGGCTTATGCCATGAAAGCCAAGCAGTCGCAGGCCGCAGCGTTGTTCGCGGCGCCGTTGGCCAAGACGGCAAGGGCACTTGGTGCACTCCAGACCAAGCTAGCTGCAGGTGCTCCGGTAGTTGAAGCTCCGGTAGTTGAAGCTCCGGTAGCTGAATCCCCGGCAGCTGCAGGCGTCACCGAAGAAATTGTTGCCGAAGAAGTTGAAGTTGTCGAGGCTGATGTGGCCAACGACGAAGTTATTCCTGAAGTAGTTACCGAGGAAATCCCCGAGGGCTAAAGCCCACCACCACCCGGCCCTTAGGGGTAACACCCCACCGGAAAACCGAAAGGACGCCACCATGGCGAAGATGAGCACCGATCAACTGCTTGATGCATTCAAGGAGATGACCCTCCTCGAGCTTTCTGAGTTCGTTAAGGTTTTCGAAGACACCTTCGATGTGACCGCTGCAGCCCCAGTCGCCGTTGCGGTTGCCGCACCTGCTGGCGGCGGCGACGCCGGCGGCGCTGCTGACCAAGATGAGTTTGATGTCATCCTCGAAGCTGCGGGCGAGAACAAGATCCCCGTCATCAAGGAGGTGCGCACTCTCACCAGCCTGGGGCTCAAGGAGGCCAAGGATCTGGTTGAAGCTGCACCAAAGGCAGTGCTGGAGAAGGTCACGAAGGAGGCCGCCGAGAAGGCGAAGGCCGTCCTTGAGGCCGCTGGCGCCACCGTTTCAGTCAAGTAGTTTTCAGCGGCCCCGGCCGCGACAAAAGAGGCGCTCCTTCGGGGGCGCCTCTTTTGGCTATTGGCTCGAGGTGGTCGCGGTAAAAATTGAGTGGTCGATGACCACCAAAAACGAACAAATCGGACTCCAAGGTTGCGTTCTGGTCACATTAGTCGCGGGGCTACTTGACTCTTGGGCTTTCGACCGTCACCATTTAGCTGCACGTAAATCCCGCAACGAGCTCGTTTCACGATGACGTTCTCAGGGCAGGCCGGCTAAGGGTTAAGAAGTCACCGCTGTCGCCGCCAGGCCACCTGAGCACCTCGAGGGGAAACGAAGGTCGAGGGGGGTTAGACAGCGGTTTGCCCAAGGGGTATACTGCTGCTTTGCGCTGCCATCCTTTTGATCCACTGACTGGACCGTCATTTGACAGTTCAGGCTAACTGTCATGGACGAATGTGCAAGTTCCAGCCCGATACCAATAGCAGCGCCCTCGGAAGGACCCACTCTTGGCCGCCACGCGCACTTCAGAAGTCACCTCTCTTTCGCCCGGGCTTCGCCGGGCTTCGTTCGCCAAGATCCGTGAGCCGCTCGCGGTCCCAGATCTCCTCGCATTGCAGACCGCCAGCTTCCACTGGCTACTCGGGCGCCCCGAGTGGCTAGAGCGAGTAGCTGCAGCAATTGCCGCGGGCAATACCGAGATCCCGCAGGCCTCGGGCCTGACGGAGATCTTCGAAGAGATCAGCCCGATCGAGGATTTCGCCGGAATGATGTCGTTGTCATTTCGCGATCATCGCTTCGAGCCTTCTAAGTATACCGTCGACCAGTGCCGCGAGAAGGATTTCACCTACTCCGCCCCGTTGTTCGTGACCGCAGAGTTTATGAACAACGAGACTGGCGAAATTAAGTCGCAGACCGTGTTCATGGGTGATTTCCCGCTGATGACCGACAAGGGCACGTTCATCATCAACGGCACTGAGCGGGTAGTTGTCTCGCAGTTGGTTCGGTCCCCAGGAGCCTACTTCGAGCGTTCAATTGATAAGACCACCGACAAAGATGTCTACATCGCCAAGTTGATCCCGAGCCGCGGTGCCTGGCTTGAATTCGAGATCGATAAGAAGGATCTCGTAGCAGTTCGCGTTGACCGCAAGCGCAAGCAGCCGGTCAGCGTTTTGCTCAAGGCACTTGGTATGACAACTGAGCAAATAGTTGAGCGATTCGGCCAGTACGAGACTTTCATGGCCACCTTGGACAAAGACCATATTGCTACCCAAGAAGACGCACTCCTTGATATTTACCGCAAGTTGCGTCCGGGTGAACCACCCACGGTTGAGAACGCCAAAAACCTACTCGACAATTTCTACTTCAATCCAAAGCGCTATGACCTCGCAAAGGTTGGTCGCTACAAGATCAACAAGAAGCTTGGTCTTGATCTGCCGTTGACCCAAAGTGTCCTAACCCTTGAAGACATCGTGGCAACTGTTGAGTACATCGTGCGCCTACATGCTGGGCTAACCACCATGGAAGGCCCACGGGGCGAGGTCTCCTGCGAGACCGATGACATCGATCACTTCGGTAATCGTCGACTGCGCACGGTCGGTGAACTGATCCAAAATCAGATTCGCACCGGGCTCTCGCGGATGGAGCGCGTGGTTCGCGAGCGTATGACGACCCAAGATGTCGAAGCAATCACGCCGCAAACGTTGATCAATATTCGCCCGGTCGTTGCATCTATAAAGGAGTTCTTCGGAACCTCGCAGCTATCGCAGTTCATGGATCAGACCAACCCGCTCGCAGGTCTAACCCACAAGCGTCGACTTTCGGCACTTGGTCCAGGTGGTCTCTCACGTGAGCGCGCCGGCTTTGAAGTCCGCGACGTCCACCCCTCCCATTACGGCCGCATGTGCCCGATCGAGACCCCTGAAGGCCCGAACATCGGTCTGATCGGCTCACTCGCAACTTATGGCCGCGTCAATGCCTTCGGTTTCGTCGAGACTCCTTATCGCAAGGTGATCAAGGGCAGTGTCACTGATCAGATCGACTACCTGACCGCAGACGAAGAAGACCTTTACGTAATCGCGCAGGCCAATACCCCGATCGATGCCGACGGCAAAATGCACGAGGATCGTGTTCTCGTGCGCCGTAAGGGTGGCGACGTCGATTACATCTTGCCCAACGACGTCGATTACATGGACGTTTCACCGCGCCAGTTGTGGTCCGTTGCAACCGCAATGATTCCATTCCTCGAGCACGACGATGCTAACCGCGCTCTGATGGGTTCGAACATGCAGCGCCAGGCGGTGCCGCTGCTTCGCGCCGAGGCGCCACGTGTTGGTACGGGCATGGAGTTCAGGTCGGCCTACGACGCCGGCGATATCGTCACCGCGCTACAAGAAGGTGCGGTCTCCGAAGTCTCTGCTGACTCGGTAACCATCGCCTACGACGACGGGGGCACCTACACCCATCGCTTGGAGAAGTTCCATCGATCAAACCAAGGCACTTGCTTTAACCAGCGTCCAATCGTGGTCGAAGGCCAACATGTAATTAAGGGTCAGGTACTAGCTGATGGCCCCTCCACCGATCTTGGTGAGATGGCACTGGGCAAGAACTTGCTTGTTGCATTCATGCCTTGGGAGGGTCACAACTACGAGGACGCCATCATCTTGAG
>CAMBQX010000038.1 GCA_945870085.1 Bifidobacterium breve
CGTGACCCGGCCAACTAGATCCGGGGTGGTTGAAATACCCGCGTGAAGCACATCAAGTGCACCGGCATCAGCATCAAGGACGACGACATTTGCGTTGGCGTTACGGACAAGGTGGGCCGCGGTAAATCCATCGTTACCGCCGACATCAAGTACGAGCTCACCCCGCCCTGGTGCCGCCTTCACGAAATTTGCGGCGAAATCCGACTTTCGCACTAGGTCGTCACTGCCGTAGTGCTCGCGGGTGCTGTAATCAACCCAAGTGGTGCGGTGGGCGGTGCCATGTAATTTAGTCACCTGCTTTAGCAGCCTGCGGGTCAAACCCTGAGTGGCTTTTAGCGCCAAATCCTTATTGCGCGCTGCCCGCTCAGCAAATTCAGTCTCGCTGGGCGCATTGGCTGCAACCGGCCTCGTCGTCGCGTGTAATAGTCGCAATGAAAAACTCCGGCGCTTACTACGCGGAAGAAGTTGCCGAGCAGCGCTCGACTTGAGACCTCGGTACCTTGACAACTCCCAGGCATCGGCCGCGGTTACCTGCTCACCTGATCCGACTGCGAGCGGATTGATGAAATTCTCGATGAACTGCCGCGATGCATTCCAGGAGGGATTCGGTCGCCACATCTCGATTGAACCGATATCAATGAATACCGCCTTCATCCCAACGAATTGCACATTGAACGCCGATGCATCCTTTAGATCGAGCCCCACTTCAAGAAGTTGCATTCGCAATGACAAGGTCAACTTGGCTGCTGCTTCGAGGAGCGAGTTGGGCCACTCCCATGGGTAAGTGATCAAGGGGGCGGTCTCGACACGAAACACCACAGCAGCGCTAGGTGGCCGGCGCCCTGATTTCGTGGCGTATGCGTGCAGGACTTTCGGTGCTAATTCAGCATCTACAATCTCGTAAGAAAGTATGGATCGTTCACTTACCAAGGCATCGTATAAAGGGGACCCGTGCAGTTGGGTCAAAGCTTGTGCCGATGCTGGTCCCGCGATGCGATACCAAGTACCTTCGTGAAAGAAGGCGGCGTTCTCGGGATCGCGAAAACTCGTCGACCCCGTGGATACCGCGGGCACTACTCGGAGGGTGTGCTGTCGGGAGTCTGCTCAGCGTTCTTGGAACCGCGGCCCCGCAAATCCGCAAACTTTGACCGCAGGAAAAACCAGGTGCCTGCCGCGCCACTAGCAATCGCCGCCAATAGGTAAGAACCCGAGCCAGCATCTATGTAGCCGACAATCCTTAGCATCTGCCCACCTCTAATTGACCTGCCGCGATTGAACGCGCACTAGCGGCCAAGGGTACAGGAAGTTAAGCGGCGGTGTACAGGTGGTTAAGCCAAGGTTTTACTAGCAAGGCTTTTCGGCACCAGGCCTGACGTAGTACCACCATGCCACGATGGCGGCGATCAGGCCGAATATCACCCCGAGGCCGAAGAAGATGGTTGGAGCAATCGAGGCAAGCAAGATCCCAAAACCAAATGGGCCATACGCAGCGATTGCCGACGTCCAGCCGATGACGCTCCCGGCCTGTCGCTTCTCGAAAATCATCGGGATCTGTTTGAACGTACTGGCATTGCCGACACCCGCGAAGAAGAAGATGACCAGCATCCCCGCAAGGAAAGTGGGGAACTCTGCTGCTGAACTCGGATTTAGTTGTCCCATAGTGATTACTGCGCCCAATGAAATTCCGACGGTTGAGACGACGGTCAGTTTGCCTCCACCGACGCGGTCAGCTATCGGCCCAGCAATGACTCGGGCCGCTGACCCAACGAGCGCTCCAAGGAAAGCGTACTTCAGAGCATCAATACCTTCTGCTCCAAACTTGGCGCTTCCGTAAATGTTGTTAATCATCAAACCGAAAGCTGCCGCAAGTCCCGAGAAAGTACCGAACGTAATTACATATAGGTACGTCATAATCCAAGTATGTTTATTGTGAAAGATGTCAAATTGCTCGCGAACACCTCTGGCCTGGACCGGCACACTTCGCAGTAGAAACCAGGCGGCCGCGGTACCTATCAGTACGAAGGGCACCCAAATGTACCCGGCATTCTGAAACCAGACTTCGCGCTCTGCTCCCGTATCTTTGTTCACCATAATCTGTGAAGCACCAACTAGGCCAACGCCGATTATCCAAGGTGTAACGAATTGGACAATGCTCACACCGAAGTTCCCGATTCCCGCCTGGATGCCTAGTGCAGTGCCCTGCTTTTCGCGCGGGAAGAAGTAAGAAGTACTTGGCATGAACCCTGAGAAGGCACCCCCACCGATCCCCGCCAAAATTCCGAGGAACAACAACACGGCGTATGGCGTATTTGGATTCTGGACCGCAAGTGCCCAACCAATGAGTGGGATGACGAAAAGAATCGTCGTGAACGTAACCAACTTGCGAGTACCGACAATTGGAGGAAGGAAAGTCCAAACGAGTCGCAAGGTGCCACCGGCTAGCCCGGGCATCGCCGCGAGCCAATACAGCTGGGCAACGCTTAGATTAAACCCGACACTGTTGAGTTTCGGGGCGATGGCGGATACGAGAAACCAGGTTATGAAAGCGAGCGTGAGGTTTCCGGTGGTAATCCAAAGGGTGCGCCAGGCTCGACCGCTATCCCAATCTTTTAAGTCCTCGGTGCTCCAGGTCGGCAGCCAGTCGGCTCCACGATCTCTCGTGGTTGGGATGCTCATCGGTTTGCTCCGCTTCCTTGCAGCATGAATTCATGCTCATCTGTGGATGGGGTTTCGTGCTCGAATTTGTTCGTGAGAGTTGGGCTTGCGCGGTGAAGCATCTTGACCACCGTGAAGTGCATCCAAAGGGTCGCGATAAGCGAAACTATGAAGATTACAAAGAAGGTAGATTGGGGAAATCCCGTAAGTGCACCGGTGTAGGCAAAGAGCAGCGGTAAAAAGAAGCCACCAAGTGCACCTAATGACCCCACCAGGCCGCCAACTGCGCCGACATCGTCTGGGAAGTATTCGGGTATGTACTTGTAAACCGCCGCTTTGCCAAGTCCCATGGCGCACCCAATTATGAATACCAGCGCGGTGAACAACATGGTGCCGACTTCCCATGGCATTACGGCATTTTGATCGCCGTTGGGCATCGAAAGAACGATGTATCCATAAGGCATCATCAAGACACCAGAGGCCAGCAAAACCATCACGAATGTTGCGTACATCATTCTGCGCGCACCAACCTTGTCGGCCAGATAGCCACCAAATGGTCGTAACAAGGACGCGGGGAAGATGAAAAGTGCCGTGAGTAGCGCAGCTTGGCTTAAGGGCATTCCATAAACATCAACGTAGTATTTTGGAAGCCATGCGGCCAAAGCAACGTAGGCGCCAAATACCACTAAGTAGTAGAAACTAAATCGCCATACACGCAACTGCCGCAAGGGTGTGAGCATCGAACCAATTGATCTTCCCTGGCCTGGCCGGATTTCGCGATGCGGAGTCCATATCCAAGTTGCCACCGCCAAAACCAGTAACAAGATCACGTACAGGAACGGAACAAAGCGCCAGCCTCCTGGCACTAGGCCATCGAAGAACCCGGCCGCTGGAATTGCCGCAATTAGAGCTGGTCCGATCAACTTAGTGACTGATGCACCAACGTTGCCGGCTCCAAAAACACCGAGTGCAAAACCCTGTTGTCTTTGTGGCCACCAGGCGCTAACCCAAGCAATGCCGACACTAAATGAGTTGCCGGCGAATCCGACCAGGAATGCGTAGAACAGGAGGTGGCTATACGAGGTGGCAGTTGAGACCAGAAAGGCCGGAATAGCGGTAATCAACAACATCGCGATGAAGACGCGTCGTCCGCCGAATCGATCGGCGGCGATGCCCGCCGGCAGACGCCAAATAGCGCCATTCAAGACAGCTACTGCCACTACCCAGGCCAACTGCACGTCGGTTAGCCCGAATTCGTCGCGGATTGGGATGCCCAGCACTCCGAACATGAGCCAAACCGCAAACATCAAGGTGAAGCCAAGAGTCGACATCACCAGGACGCTGACCCTGCCGGTATTCGCCTCTTCCAGCTTCATATACCGGATTAAAGCACATCTTTTTATTTTTACCCGGTTTTATTGAATTAATCACAAATACGTGATAGACATCTCCCATGGACGCTCTCACCCCCGGCCGCGATAGCCGGGCCCAAATCGCTGATTTACTGGCAAACTCCCCAGAACCACTGACCGTTGATGCTATTTCTGAGCACACCGGGCTACATGCAAACACTGTCCGAAGCCACCTGGAAGTCCTGCTGGCCAAAGAAGTCGTTACCCGCGAGTCCACCGAGCGAACGGGGAGAGGGCGGCCGCGTTGGATCTATCAATCCGCCGCTAAAGTCCCGTCGCCGTACCAGATTCTGGCCGGTGCACTTAGCACCCAGTTGGCTCAGATAAAGGACCCTCTCGCTGCAAGAAGCGCGGCTGAGCTTTGGGTCGAAGCACTGCCGGCTCTACCCATAGCTGCTTCTCCGGATGAGGCCGTTGCCGAGGCCACTGATGCTTTGAACCGACTCGGATTCACCGCTGAGGCCACCGCCCTAGGCGATGCGATTCATGTTTCGGGGTGCCCGTACGCCGACATCGTAGAAGCCAATCCGGTGATCTGCGAAATCCATACCGCGATGCTTTCAACCTTACTTGCTAACACGGGCCAACCAATTGCTGTCACCTCAATGGAGGTGTGGTCACGACCAGGGATGTGCACTGCGCGCCTCCAACGCACCGATCAACAGCCATCGCGAATTATCACTCCCGAGGAGATCCAGTCGTGAAGACGAGTGAAAAAAGTAATGCGAATGCTGATTTTTTAGTGCGAGCTGGTCGATTCTTCACCCCGGGGAAAGCTTCAGCCGACGGACGAACTGTCACGCGCGTTGGCGGGCGCGAAGGAGACGTGTTCTACCGCGACCGGTGGAGTCATGACAAAGTTGTTCGAAGTACTCACGGTGTCAACTGCACCGGATCATGCTCTTGGAAAGTTTATGTAAAAGATGGAATCATCACCTGGGAGTCCCAGCAGACCGACTATCCTTCCGTGGGTCCTGACAGTCCAGAGTACGAACCACGCGGGTGCCCTCGAGGGGCTGCCTTCTCTTGGTACACCTACTCCCCAACCCGCGTTCGTTATCCATATGTGCGCGGAGTCTTGATTGACGCCTACCGCGAAGCGCGACGAGTGCATGATGATCCGGTCGATGCTTGGGCTGCCGTTGTAAATAACGCCGATACGAGAAGTCGTTACCAGCGAGCACGAGGTAAAGGCGGGCTTGTTCGCGCACCGTGGTCCGAGGTCAATGAGCTCATTGCCGCTGCGCACGTACACACGATTAAAAATTATGGCCCTGACAGAGTCTTCGGATTTTCACCAATCCCGGCAATGTCGATGGCTTCTCATGCGGCCGGAGCTCGCTTTATCAGCCTGCTCGGCGGTTCTATGCTCTCATTTTACGATTGGTACGCGGATCTACCCGTTGCTTCTCCACAAGTATTTGGAGATCAAACAGACGTTCCGGAATCAGCGGACTGGTGGAACGCTTCGTACTTGATCATGTGGGGATCGAATGTTCCGGTCACTCGAACACCTGATGCACACTTTATGGCGGAGGCGAGATACCGGGGCCAGAAAGTTGTTACGGTCTCCCCTGACTACGCCGACAACACAAAGTTCGCGGATGAATGGATGGCTCCGCACCCTGGAACCGATGGTGCGCTTGCGATGGCGATGGGGCATGTCATTCTCAAAGAGTTCTTCATCGAGCGCCAAGTACCGCGCTTCGTTGACTACGTAAAGAAATTCAGTGACCTTCCTTTCCTTGTGTCATTGAAGCAGAAGGACGGAGCCTGGGTACCCGACAAATTTGTCACCGCTGCCGACCTTGGTGACGAGGCTGAAGGCGCTGCATTCAAAACAGTCCTTGTTGACTCCGCAACCGGTTTACCGCACGTGCCCAATGGATCCCTAGGTTTTCGGTTCAACGACACCGGAATGGGGAAATGGAATCTTGACTTGGAAGGGATAGACCCGACACTTTCATTTCAGGGTGCCAGCGACACCGAACCTGTTGAAGTATTACTTCCGCGCTTTGACGTGGGTCAGGAAAATAGCGAGAGCGGCGGGGTTCATCGCCGAGGGGTTCCAGCGGCTCGGCTCGCACTCCCGACAGGTGAGCGACTAGTCACGACAGTCTTTGACTTATTGCTAGCGCAATACGGCGTCGGGCGAGACGGGTTGCCTGGCGACTGGCCGACAGGATACGAGGATCCAGCGCCCTACACGCCGGCATGGCAAGAGGAAATAACAGGTGTTCCAGCGGCCATGGCTGAGCGCATTGGGCGGGAGTTCGCCCAAAATGCTGAGGACTCCGGCGGCCGCTCCATGATCATCATGGGGGCTGGAACCAACCATTGGTTCCACTCCGACACCATCTATCGGACCTTCTTGGCATTGACAACGCTGACCGGGACACAAGGAGTGAACGGTGGAGGTTGGGCGCATTATGTCGGGCAGGAAAAATGCCGCCCCGTTACCGGCTGGGCTCAATTAGCTTTCGGGCTAGATTGGTCAAGGCCGCCGAGGCAAATGATTGGCACCGGCTTTTGGTACGTGCAGACCAATCAATGGCGCTACGACCGCCTCGGAGCGGACCTACTCGCTTCACCACTTGGCGATGGTCTACTAAAGGGTAAAACGATGATCGACACCATTGCCCAATCGGCTCGCTCCGGATGGATGCCTTCTTACCCACAGTTCGATCGCAACCCTCTTGACTTAGTCGACGAGGCTGAATCCCTCGGAATAGAGCCAGCTGAATATGTCGCGCAGCAACTCAAGAGTGGCAACCTTAAATTTGCGATTGATGACCCAGACGCTAAGGAGAATTGGCCGCGTGTTCTTACGGTATGGCGAGCAAACCTGCTTGGATCTTCGAGTAAAGGTAATGAGTACTTCCTTCGCCACCTACTCGGTACTGACAATTCCGTGCGCGCCGAGGAGACACCTGAAGATGAACGACCCAAGGATGTCATCTGGCATGACGAAGCACCAGAAGGCAAACTAGACCTACTCGTCAGCATCGATTTTCGGATGACAAGCACTGGACTTTTCGGTGACGTCTTACTTCCCGCTGCTACGTGGTACGAAAAACATGATCTGTCTTCAACAGATATGCATCCATTTGTGCATGCCTTCACCCCAGCGATTGATCCACCTTGGGAGACTAAAAGTGATTACGACATCTTCCAAGAACTTGGCCGGCAGGTTTCACACATAGCACGAGGTCATCTTGGGGTTCGCAAGGATCTTGTCACAGTGCCGCTGCTCCATGACACACCAGATGAGATGGCTGTTCCCGGTGGCGTCGTGCAAGATTGGCGTACCGGTGAAGTTGATCTAATACCGGGCAAGACTGCACCTAAATTCGTCGTGGTCAAACGTGACTACACCGAAATTGGTGCAAAAATGTCAGCCCTCGGGCCACTTGCTGAAACTCTTGGCATGGTGACGAAAGGTGTAGCGTTTAGCCCGGTCGAGGAAGTCCGCGAACTTGGTCGCATTAATGGAGTTATTCCAGACGGGATCGCCGCTGGTAGGCCCTCACTTGTCACCGATGTGCACGCATGCGAGACCATTCTTGCGCTTTCCGGGACGACAAATGGCCGACTTGCAGTTGAAGGTTTTCGCTTCTTAGAAAAGCGCACAGGGCAAACACTCGCAGACCTCGCATTGGATAACGAGGGAAAGCGAATCACCTTTCCCGATACTCAAGCACGCCCGGTGCCAGTAATTACCAGCCCCGAGTGGTCCGGTAGCGAACATGGTGGACGACGTTATACGGCGTTCGCGATAAATGTCGAGCGGCTTAAGCCTTGGCACACCCTTACCGGGCGTATGCACTTCTTCCTAGACCACGACTGGATGAGCGAAATTGGGGAAAACATGCCGATATTCCGCCCACCACTAAACCTGCACCGGCTAGACGGTAACCAGCAGACAGGGTTCGGTAAAGAAGTCACCGTCCGTTATCTAACCCCGCACTCAAAATGGTCGATTCACTCCGAATACCAAGACAACCTGTTCATGCTTTCACTTTCACGTGGTGGGCCCGAAATCTGGATTAGCCCACAAGACGCTGGTGCCATCGGAGTTAAAGATAACGAATGGATCGAGTCATATAACAGAAATGGCGTGGTTGTAGCACGGGCCATAGTCTCGCACCGCATGCCAGAGGGAACTGTCTACATGTACCACGCAAAAGATCGTACGGTCGACGTACCGCGAGCAGAACTAAGTGGTAAACGTGGCGGTATCCACAACTCACTAACCAGGCTCATGATTAAGCCGACCCACCTTGTCGGCGGCTATGCACAATTGTCATTCGCCTTCAACTACCTGGGCCCAACAGGCAATCAACGTGATGAGATCACCGTTATTCGGCGCCGCAATCAGGAGGTTCAGTACTAATGAAGATCATGGCCCAGATGGGTATGGTGATGAACCTTGATAAGTGCATTGGCTGCCACACCTGCTCAGTGACTTGCAAGCAGGCTTGGACAAATCGCACCGGCGTTGAGTACGCCTGGTTCAACAACGTGGAAACGCGTCCAGGTCAAGGATATCCGCGCACATATCAAGATCAGGATAAGTGGAAAGGTGGATGGGAGCTAAAGCGCGGAAAGTTACGGCTTCGCTCTGGCGGGCGAGTGAAGCGCCTACTGCAGATATTCAGTAACCCGAAGTTACCCACTCTTCAGGATTACTACGAACCCTGGACCTATGAGTACGACATGCTGATCTCAACCCCCTTAGGGGAACATACTCCGGTCGCACGGCCGAAATCATTGATCACCGGTAAGCCGATGAAGATCGAATGGTCAGCAAACTGGGATGACGACCTTGCCGGAGGCCCTGAACTGGCACCGAATGACCCAGTCCTGGTAAAGATTCGCGACCAAGTCACCGATCGGGTCAAGTTGGAGTTTGAGCAAGCATTCATGTTCTACTTGCCGCGTATTTGCGAGCACTGCCTAAACCCAGCATGTGTGGCTGCCTGTCCCTCCGGAGCAATGTATAAGCGCGCCGAGGACGGAATTGTTCTCGTCGATCAGGACGCCTGTCGCGGATGGCGCATGTGCGTGTCGGGATGCCCCTATAAGAAGGTTTACTTCAACCACAGCACTGGTAAAGCCGAGAAGTGCACACTTTGTTACCCACGCCTTGAAGTCGGGCTGCCTACGGTTTGTTCCGAGACGTGTGTCGGACGTTTGCGATACCTAGGACTCTTTCTTTACGACGCCGACGGCGTGAGCGCAGCAGCTGCGACTGAAAATGAACACGATCTACTTCAAGCACAACTTGATTTGTTGCTCGATCCGAACGATCCCATTGTGCAGGAACAGGCACTTCGTGACGGTATACCTCAAGATTGGCTCGAGGCAGCTAAGAATTCCCCGGTTTACAAGTTAGCCAAGGTGTACAAGGTTGCATTGCCACTACATCCTGAGTACCGGACAATGCCAATGGTTTGGTACATCCCACCGCTCTCACCTGTAGTAGATGCTTTGCGCGAAACAGGAAACGATGCTGAGGAAGCCGGAAATCTTTTTGGCGCGCTCGAAGCATTGCGGATCCCGATCGAATATCTCGCAGAGTTGTTCACCGCCGGAGATACCGCCCCGGTAAGCCGGTCGCTGAAAACTCTGGCGGCAATGCGCTCATACATGCGCGATGTAAATCTGGGTCGTGAGCCCCGGCCAGAAATCCCGGCTGCCGTGGGCATGTCAGAAGAAATGATCTACAACCTGTACCGACTTTTAGCCATAGCAAAATATGAAGACCGCTATGTAATCCCCAAGGCACACGCAGAAACAGCACGCGACCTCGAAGAGCTTGCCTGCTCACTCGATGTTTCCGGTGGCCCTGGGCAATACAAACCTGGCCCATTCGGAGCCGCCTCGAGCCGACCGGTGCCAGTTGCCGTCGAAACATTTCATGCATTAAAGGTTCGCCAAACGACCGAAGTTCTAATTCCGCTAGATGCAGTTCGAATGAACTTGAAAAATTGGCACGGTAATGGAACGACTAATGACTAATCTGGATTCGCAAGATACGGCGACCGCACGATTGGCGGCCTCTTGGCTGCTTTGGTATCCAGATGATGAACTTTTCGAGCGTCTCGATGAAATCTCATTAGCCGTTAACTCCTTGCCTGCGCAAACAGGTACGCCGCTAAAGGCATTCCTCGGCAAACTTTCAAGCACACCGCTGATTGAAATGCAGGCGGACTTTGTGGCTACCTTCGACATGAAACGCAAGGCATCTCCTTATCTCACCTATTGGACAGATGGTGATACTCGCAATCGAGGGCAGGCAATCCTTCGATTTAAGCAGGCCTACCTCGCTGCCGGATTCGACTCCGGCAGCCGCGAATTGGCTGATCACCTGTGCGTGGTTTTGGAGTTTGCCGCAATTGGCGACCAATTGACGGGTGACGCGTTACTCGCTGAACACAGCGGCCCGATTCACTTACTTCGTGATGCTCTCGTGCAGTTGGCTTCGCCCTACTCGCAAGTCCTCGACGCTGTTGTCGCCACACTTCCGCAGGTGACCAGCGAAATTCAAGCCAGAATCATTCAACTAGCTGCCCAAGGACCTCCAGCGGAAGAAGTTGGCTTGGAGCCTTTTCCGGTGTTTGTCACCCTTGACCCGATTGGCGGCCGGAGATGAACTCCACTGACATTTTGTTGTGGGTAGCGCTTCCCTATTTAACAATTGCCGTCTTCGTGACCGGCATGTTCTGGCGCTATAAATATGACAAGTTTGGCTGGACCACTAGGTCGAGCCAACTCTACGAACGTAAGGTTATTCGTATTGCAAGCCCGCTCTTCCACCTCGGCATCTTGGCGGTCCTCGGCGGTCACATCATGGGCCTGCTAATTCCTGAAAATTGGACTGATTCGGCAGGGCTAAGTGAAGATTCGTACCACCTTATGGCCGTTGGTCTAGGTGCTGTGTCAGGCGCTTGCACCCTGTTCGGAATCTCCCTACTTATCTATCGCCGCCGAACAAACGGTGCTGTATTTGCAGCTACCAGTAAGAACGACAAGACGATGTACATCTTTTTGACCGCGGCCATCTGCCTTGGTCTGGTAACAACACTTGTTGGATCCGGAATCATTGGTGACGGCTATAACTACCGGGAGACAGTATCTCCGTGGTTCCGGTCTATCTTCTTGATGAACCCGCAACCAAATTTGATGGCGGAAGCACCTTTTTCATTCCAGATTCACGCGGTGGCTGGCATGCTGCTATTTCTAATCTGGCCATTTACCCGATTAGTGCATGCCTTCAGCGCCCCGGTGCAGTACCTCTTTCGCCCTTACGTTGTTTACCGCGAGCGTGGCCCGCATGATCCGGGAAGTCGCCCGGTAAAACGCGGCTGGGAGCGTGTCGGCTAGCAAGACGGCGCGCCACCGCACTTGGTATAGCCCGGCTACCGATCGTGGCCATAGCCTCATTACCTAACAATTTTTTAACAGCTACAGGGTCGGCCGCGCGGGGCCTTGCATTTCAAGTAGCGCCTGCACCTCGCCGGCCCGATACCGGCGATGGCCCCCAAGGGTTCTGATGCAAGTCAACTTGCCGGCTTTGGCCCAGCGTGTGACGGTCTTCGGATCGACTCTAAAAAGCGCCGCAACTTCTGCTGGGGTGAGCAATTGCTCCACCTCCGGGCTACGTCCAGACACTTCTACCTCCCGCATAGCGCGCCGCTCGGATAACCTGTCGAGACCGAACGTCCCTACTGTTCCACCCACTCACCCAGGCGGCAAGCAAAAACGGGCAATTCGACCATATTTCTCAGAAATTGCCCTCATAGCACCGAAGGGAAGCCCCACCACAAGCAGGTTTAGGCACCGGCGTTGCCTAAGCCGAGGCTAAGAACACCACCGGTGTGCTCGCGGTGGCCGGGGAGCAGGTAGTCTGGGCCCACGCTGAGTGGCTCGGTTAACCCGGTCGCAGCAGCAATTTCCGTCCACACGACTGGGGCACTTGCCCCGGATGAGGGGGTCGAGCCATGGGGCGCGGCCGGGCAAAAGCCAAGCAAACCAAGGTTGCCCGTGAATTGAAGTACGGCGGGCCACAGACCGATTTTGATCGGCTGCAAGCAGAGTTGGCTG
>CAMBQX010000039.1 GCA_945870085.1 Bifidobacterium breve
GTGCGTCTACATGGCTAATCATCACCCCACCACCTGGTCCGATCCTGTTGCGCGTAGCCCGATATCGATGCCCGGTACATATGTCGTTGTCGACGGGTGGGAGCAATGCGATCTCACCTCCAACGCAGCGATGACCCTCACCGATGAAAGCCACCGGACCAAAGTTGTGGTCAGGGCTACGCCCAATCACTCGGTGCGCGAGTGGTTACCCCCGCTGCGATCAAGTCGATATTCAGGTGAGATCTTGCAAGTCGGATCGGGTCCAGCAGAGTGGTACCTAATCGGCGCCGAGCCGCCCGCACTCATGGTTGAAGGTCTGCCGATTGAAGGCGGAGAAGGATTCGCCTCTTGGGTGGATGTTACCCACGGTCGGGCCCTGATGCGAGTCACAGGAGTCGATACCGACTCCATGCTAAGCAAACTTTGTGCCGTGAATCTCGCGGAGGGAACTACACCTAATAGTGCGGCCTTTCGCACCTCGATTGCCGGCGTGACCACCGATGTAATTCGAGATGATCAAGACGGATTGCGTTCTTATTTATTGCACTGCGAACGTTCATCGGGCCAGTACCTATTTGAAGCTCTCTTAGATGCCGGTACTGAGTTCGGCTGCGAGCTTGGCCGGCGGGTGGCTACCTCATCTCCGGTCGCTGACAGCAACTAATAAGTTCACCCTAAACGCAAGTCGTTACAGAGCCAGGACCCGATCGATCAATATCGGCGTAGGGTTTGGGCGTGAATCGAACTCAAGGCAGCAATCGACTTATGGGTTGGTTATAGCCGTGCAGGTGAACCCCAGGGGATTGGTAATCGTCGCCAATCGATTGCCCGTCGAGCCTGCCCCTGCTGCCAAAGGCGCTGTCAGTTGGCGGCTCGCACCCGGAGGGGTAGTTTCGGTTTTGACGTCGGTGTTCGGAAATGAGCCCTGCACGTGGGTGGGATACGGTCAAGACTCTGCTCCTGCTCAGGCGGGAGCCATGCGACTGGCAGCGGTACAGGTCGATGCGGCGACCTACACGCGCTACCACTCGGGGTTTTGCAACAGCACCCTTTGGCCGCTCTACCACGACGCTATCCGCCCATCCAGGTTCCAGCAGGACGAGTTCGACGCATTTGAGCAAGTCAACCGTGCGTTCACCGACCGGATTGCGAACATCGCACCCTTGGGCACCTGCGTGTGGATCCATGATTACCACCTTCAGCTCGTGCCACGGCTGCTTCGCCAGCAACGCCCCGACCTCCGCATTGGCTTCTTCCTTCATACGCCCTTCCCGGCCACGGAAGTCTTTTCGCGACTGCCTTGGCGCGAGCAGATCCTTGACGGCGTCCTTGGGGCGGACGTCATCGGCCTCCAGACACCCGGGGATGCACGCAGCTTCATTGATGCCTGCGCGCGTATCACCGGCCGAGAGATCGTCGGCAGCGCCGTTCGCGTCGGGGAACGCACGGCCACAGTCGGTGCGTTCCCCGTTGGCGTGAACGCCGCGGAGTTCGCTGCGATGGCCGTTGAGCCTGGTGCACGGACACGGGCCCTGCGACTGCGCGAGGAGTGGGGCTCCCCACGCACCGTCCTACTCGGAATTGACCGCCTTGACTACACCAAGGGGATTCCTCAGCGCCTGCGCGCCTTCGCGGAAGCCTTACATCGAGGTGACCTGGATCCCCGTGCGACGGCATTCATTCAGGTCGCGGAGCCGACACGGGACACCCTCGAGGATTATCGAGCAGAGGCCGAAGAGGTCGCCTCCCTTGTCGATGAGATCAACCACCTATACCCGGCTACTCGCGTCGTCTATTACCTGAATCGATCGCTGAACCCGAAAGAACTGGTCGAGTTCTACCTAGCGGCGGATGTTCTCGTCTGCACACCGCTGAGCGACGGCATGAACCTCGTCGCTAAGGAGTACGTGGCGAGCCGCACCGATGGCTCGGGCGCTCTGATCCTGAGCGAGTTCGCGGGGGCCGCCCAACAGTTAGTCAGCGCTTGGCAGGTCAATCCATTCGATTCAGATGCTCTGAGGTGTGCAATTGTCGGTGCGGTTAATGCACCGGACGCTCAGGCACGCGAGCGCATGAACTCTTTGCGCCGGTGCGTCCGGGTGGAGGACGCCCGGGCGTGGTCGGACGGCTTTTTGGGTAGTCTCCGCCAGGTTTTGAGGCCCGAAAATTTATCTGCGCGTGGGAGGTGCGAAGGCAGCCACGCCCGCGATCACTTGGGAAGCCAACGCCTTTGCTGCACCAGCGACAAAGATCTCACTTGATCTGATGAAACTGCGTGCCCTTTTTACTCTGACAAAAGCCGTGACGGTCAGGGCTAGGTCAAGGGCGCCGATCAAGGCCACTACTACGGCGGAGGCGGCCAGCTTGAAAGGACCAGCAGGCGCCCTTAGCTGGTAATCTGCGGTGCATCGACCCTAAATCCTCGTGGCGCTAATGAGTCCGTTCGGCGATACTGAACTGGAGCCGAGATAATCTGGACATGCGCCGCGCCCTGTTCGTTTTCCTCGTGTCTGTAACAGTCGTAATCGCTGGCACCCCACCGGCGCAAGCCCACCAGCCGGTTCAGCTCACGGCCGCAAACCCGACACCTGACCGCGGCCCGCTCCTCGTAGACGGCACCGTCTCCTTCGCCGTTTATGCCAAAGTTCAGGGCAAGGACACCCGCGGGTTCCGCTTCGGCCTACGTGATGGCCAGCGACGAGATGTTCAATTGCTCATCGTCGACAAATCACCCGGGAACGTACTCGCAGCGATCGCCTTACCGGAGGTCATCATTACTGACCCCCGTGGGACGCGGACGATTCTTAAGCCGGTGGAGCGTTCGCCATTCCTCGAGCCATACTCGGGGACGAAGTACCTATACCTCGCGCGAGTGTCGGGTGCGGGTGTCGGCGGGACCTACCAAGTACTTGTCCGTTCCAGGTCGGCTCAGCCGGTCGAGGCCGTCGTGGCGGTCGGCTACCGCGAGGTATCCGGACGCGTTGTGCCTTAATGGGAACTAGGGCTGTTACTCCTCTTCTTCCTTTTCGGCCAGCTGCGGTCACAGCCGTCCGAAAAGGGCGATGTCCTCTCCGAAGCATTTGATGTCAAGATCGGAGACCGTTCGTCGCGTCTGGCTGATGGCACTCAGGTAGTCCTCGGTGGAGGCGCCAACTTGCCCACTGGCATCACCACTCACCATCTCGCGCTCAAATGACGCCTGGGCTGCTGATCGCGAGGAGAACTCCATGTCGGCTGGCGTGAAATACTCTGAGGCCTCAACGAGAGCCGAGATATCAATATCCGCACGCGATGACCGCGAGACGAATGACTGCCAGATCGCAGCGCGCGCGGTGGCATCGGGTGGTCCAATTGGGATCACATAATCGAATCGACCTGGACGTAAGAAGGCCTGGTCGAGTGAGCGCACTGAGTTGGTCGCGCAAACAAGCAGGCGAGTATCGCGCTGCCGGAAGGCGGGGATGATCTTGAGCAGTTCATTGGTCACGCCATGGGCCGGGCTTTTGCTGACACCCTCCCGCGCCGAAGCGATCTCCTCCACCTCGTCGATAAACACGAGGACCTTCTCCAGCTCGTCGATGAGTGCAAAAGTGTCGTGCAGCGCCTGCGCCAATCCTGCCGACTCCGCGGTTAGTCGTGAGGGGAAGATCTCCACAAACGGCCAAGCTAGTCGTGACGCAATGGCTCTGGCGAACGTCGTCTTACCTGTTCCCGGAGGGCCGAAGAGCACGATGGCATGCGGTGAAATCACGCCATGGGCCGACGCTCGCTCGGGGTTGCTAAGCGGCATGACAACGCGCTTGTCGATAATCTCTTTTTCGTCGTGCATGCCCGCGAGGCGCTGCCACAGGTCCCGCGTCAATACCCGACCACCGAGAGCGTTGAGGGTGGTGGCCTCGCCGGGAGTGAACGCCTCGCGCTTTTCCCAGTAGGCGGCCGCCTCGTGGCGCGTGTAACCGGCCCGGGCAAGACCCTCAGAAACCATCTCCTCCTCGGCAAGCAGGTAGGAGATGGTTGCCACACCTGAGTTGACCAAGGTCTCCTCAAGATGGGTGAGCAGAGCCGAGGGCACACCCTCGCCACGACGAGTGGGATCGACGGCAAGGCGCATAATCCATGCCCGCGAGTCAGAAACGCTGGCCACCGCAGCGCCTACCACGATGTCTTTGTGAACCGCCACTACCGCGGGAGTTCCGGCGCGCAATGACACGATGCACTCCGCAATCGAGTAGACAGATGCCATGCCCGGAGTGACTTCCCACAAATGGACGACCGACTCCAGATCACTATCTTGATAATTTCTCACGATAAAAGACATGCAACAGCGCTCCCTATTGGGTCCTCGTAGCGAGGTACCCCACCGTATGGCCAAATTGAGACTTTTGCTCACCGGAGTATCGAGGGCCTGCGAAATCTTGGGCGCGGCCATAGTTGTTTAAATTCGCACCTAGGCACATTTGCACCTACTCTTCGGTGGTGCGCCAACCTGTTATCGCCCTCGGCATTGTCCTCGCCACAGCCCTCACTTGGGCTGGCCCCGTCGCGATCCTGCGGCTCAGCGAGCCCGCAAATGCGGCGACTGCGTTCACGCTGACTAGCGCAGCGGTAACTTCGGAAGGTCCGCTCCCAGCCGCTTACACCTGTGAGGGCGCAGGCGCCAGCCCGCCGCTCACGTGGACGGCTGCACGCAAAGGCACCAAGGGCTACGCCTTGGTCATGGACCACGTGCCACCGGAAGGCGGCCACCACTGGTACTGGCTCATGTGGGGTATCCCGACTAAGACGCGAGCACTTTCGGCCAATGTCACGAAGATCGGCTTCCTTGGCGGCAACAGCGTGAACCAAAACATCGGTTATGCACCGCCCTGCTCTAAAGGTCCCGGTACGAAGACTTACACAATCACCGTTTACGCACTCTCTGGCACGCCAAAGCTGCCAAAGCAATCGAGCGCCTCGGTCACGAGAGACTCACTTCTAGCCGCCATTTCCGGCATAACTTTAGACAAGGCGGTTCTTGATGTCACTTACGAACGCTAGTGCTGCTCATGAACATGTTCATCCGCACGTACCTGAGAGACAATCGGGGCTCAGCCGGCGAACATTATTGCAGGGTATGGCCCTTGGATTCGGTGCCGCCGTAACCGGTTCTCTCGTCACAGCGCAAGAAGCGGCTGCGTCCGGAACAGTGGTCAAGCTCCCGGGGTTCAGCGCCTTCGCATCTTCGGTGAAGACTTTGAAGTCGGGTAAGTACTACTTGGTGGAAAGCACCGGGCTCCCACCGCACAACATGATGGTTGGCATTACAAATTGGCAGCAGCAAGTACCCGTGCCGCAGCCCTACACGGGGTCAAACTCTTGGCAGATCCCCGTAACCCCAAAACTTGCAGCCACGCCAATCTCGGCGAAAACTAACCTTTTTCGCGGTGCCATAGCCCTTGCTGTCGACGGCGTCCCAATCTTCAATGCCCTAAATAATCGGGGTGAAGATTCTTATTTAATCGGCGAGCTTGATGAGTGGGGCGGCCACTGCGGGCGCGCTGACGACTATCACTACCACACCGCCCCGTTGCATCTTTCGAAAACGGTTGGAGCCACCACGCCTATCGCCTACGCCCTAGATGGCTACCCGCTCTACGGATCCCTCGAACCAAATGGCAAGGCGGTTGCAAAGTTGGACGAGTACAACGGCCACACATACAAGGGCAAGTACCACTACCACGGCACTACCACCTACCCATACGCCAACGGTGGAATGCGCGGTGTGGTGACCGTGAAGGAAGGTCAGGTCGACCCACAACCGGTAGCCAATCCATTTCGCCCGGCCGGAGAACCACTACGTGGCGCCCAGATAACCGAGTTCGCTCGAAGCGGCACCTCAAAATTCGCCCTCGCTTACACATTGGGTGGCGGCCGGTACCGCATTGATTACACGGCCACCTTGCAGTCGGTGAGCATGACCTTCACCGACCCAAGCGGCAGTGAATCCACCCAAACCTATGCTCGAAAGGCCTGAAATGTTTTCTCGCTCCCTCAAAGCCAAGCGCTCTCCCGTGCTTAGATGCGCGGTCGCTTTGGGTCTTGCCCTGATGGCTGCCGCCACGCTGGCAACCACATCGGCTGTCGCCGGGCAACCCGGGGCGAAAACGTCCACTTTCACGGCCGAGGTCTGGGCCGACAACTGGTTCGCCCTTTACATAAACGGCAAGAAGGTCGGCGAGGATTCGGTTCCGATCACCACTGAGCGCTCCTTCAACGCAGAGAAAATAACTTTTACCGCCAGCTATCCACTCACTATCGGCCTCATGGCCAAGGACTACACCGAAAATGCTTCGGGGCTCGAGTACATCGGTACAGACCGCCAACAAATAGGTGACGGCGGCATCATCGCGCAGGTTCGCGATAACAAAACCGGAAAAGTCATCACGGTGACGAACGCTGCCTGGCAGGCTCTCGTATTAAGCAAGGCGCCGTTGAATCCTTCGTGCGTAACCTCGAGCAACCCCACCGTCGATTGCAAATCATCAACTATCGCGGCACCGGCCAATTGGTCAAAGTCCGGGGCTTCGACCACGGGCTGGACGAACGCGTCGGTCTACACCCCCGCCCAGGTAGGGGTTAAGGAAGGCTACGCATTGATCACCTGGAATCCAGCCGCCAAACTCATCTGGGGCAGCAACCTCGAACTCGATAACACCGTGCTGCTGCGCACCAATATAAAGGCGCCGTAACTCACCAAGCCAGAGGAATCACAGATCAGGCTGGCGCTGAAGTTTTTCGAATTGTATGGATCTGAACCGGTATCCCCTACTAGGCTGACGCCTTTGACGGCCCAATCTCTTTTTGCGGCCCGCTGGCTATTCGCGAATGGAGAAAGTTGAGCAATTCACTCCTTACCACCGAACGTAAGTGGACCTTTGCCGCTATGGGTTCAAGCCTCATTGGAATTGGGCTCGCACGGTTGGCGTTCGACCCTTTGCAAGCCGCACTCGTCGAATCAGGATGGTTCACTGACGGGGCCGCCGCCTACCTAGCAGATGCAAACCTCATCGGTTATGTGCTCGGTGCTCTGGTCGCAAAATGGCTCGCTCAGCGAATTCCAACAATCATGCTCCTGCGAATAATGATGATCGCCGTATCACTTTCATTCTTGCTTTGCTTTAGCGAATCGATGCCATTCTTCTGGTTCTTCTTTTGGCGACTAATTTCTGGGATCGCTGGCGGCGTCATCATGGTGCTCGCCTCACCAACGGTCCTTGCTTACGTCGCACCAGAGCGGCGAGGTGTCATCGGCCAGATGTCCCTATACGGCCTTGCAATTGGCGTCCTCGTTGCCGGCACCTTAGTACCACTGCTACTAACACAAGGACCAACGACGGTGTGGTTGGGAGTCGGCTTTATCTGCCTAGCCATCACCGCACTGACTTGGCGGCTATGGCCACCATCACCCAAGGCACCGGACGTAAAACCTGCTAAAACCAAAGCGCCACGCTCCGCTTACCGCCTCTGGCTCGAATACGGCCTCGTTGCTGTAGGTGTGGTGACACACATGGTTTTTCTCGTTCCATACCTTGAACAAAATTTGCAAATGTCCTCCGGGGTGGCATCCCAGTTCTTTTTGGTCTATGCAGCCGGTGCACTAACCGGGCCATTCTTGTTTGCGTATCTCGCTAACCGCCTTGGGATCCACAGAACGCAACGCATCGCTATGCCCATCTTGTTAGCGGCCAATGCCGCAATGTTTCTGCTGTCGTTTTCGTACTTCGGAGTCGGCCTCTCATGTTTCCTCGCGGGGCTTTGCTTGCCCGGAATTATTTCGATCTTTTTGGGTCTATCACAGGAGTTAGCCCAAGGTGACCCCCTTAAGCACAGAGCAATCTGGGGAACGGCCACCGTGGTCTTTGCGGTAACGCAAGCAGGCGTGGGCTACGTAACAGCTTTCATGCTCACCAACTTCGGTGTCGCCTACAAAGAACTCTTCGCGGCCGCGACCGTCTCGGTGGTTCTCGCTATCGTGATCGATTTGCTCCCGCGGAAACAACACCGCAAGGATTTGGAGCCGGTGCGAGAGGATGCCTAAGTGCCCACCGAAGATCGCGACATAAGACAGGGCGCTGATCTACCAATTAACACTTGGTTCACTCCGGGGGTTCGCGGGATCGGCTCGGCATCATTCTTGTCAGACCTCGGCCACGAAATTCCGACCTCACTACTTCCTTCGCTCCTCACTGTGACTCTCGGAGCACCCGCCGCCGCGCTCGGTCTAGTAGAAGGCATCGCCGATGCCCTGAGCGGTGCTGCGAAATTTGCCGGCGGGCCACTTGGTGATGATCCGAGCCGCAGGCGCACCACCGCCGTCGCCGGCTACACCATTACTGCCGTTTTGTCCGCGGCCATCGGTGGTGCCACTTCGGTCGCGCAGGTTGCCACACTTCGTGCCGGGGCGTGGGCCGCCCGCGGGATTCGCGGCCCATCTAGAAATGCACTACTCGCCGACGTCGTCCACCCGAGTGCCTACGGCCGCGCCTTCGGATTCGAACGAGCAATGGATAACGCCGGCGCCGTCGGTGGCCCACTGCTCGCACTGCTATTAGTCGCTTGGGTGGGCACCCGGTGGGCCATCACCTTGAGCGTCATCCCTGGACTACTTGCGGTGGTCGCGATCCTTTACGCAATCCGCAAAGCGCCAAAACTGGCCGACCGACCTCGACGAAAATTACGCTTCCAGGTACGGCCGGTACTCAAAGGTCGACTCGGTCGACTGATGGTCGGGGTCACGTTCTTCGAAGTCGGCAATGTCGCAGCCACCTTGCTCATCTTGCGAGCCACCGAACAACTCACCGCCGATCTTGGGCTTGATCGCGCCACGATGCTTGCACTCCTCTTATATGCCGGCTACAACCTGACAGCCACGCTCGCATCATTTCCGGCCGGCCGCCTATCGGATCGGTTGGGCAAGGGTGGGCCCCAACGGGTGCTACTCATGGGGGTGGCGATGTTCGCTTTCGCCTATCTAGGGTTCGCGACCAACACCACCAACATCTGGTTCTTATTGGCGCCCTTCCTGCTCGCGGGTATAGCCATCGGATTTGTCGAAACCGCCGAGCATGCTGCTGTCGCGGCAGAGGCCCCCGATGAGATCCGCGGGTCAGCGTTCGGGCTACTCGCCGCTATCCAATCCTTTGGCAACCTCGTCGCCTCCGCGATCGCCGGCCTCATCTGGACTCTCGTGTCACCGACCGCCGCGTTCTGCTATCTCGTAGCGTGGATGATTGCTGCGGCGGTTGCAATTGCTTTAGCTCACCGGCTCAGCAATCCAGCCCTTCACGGGGCGTGACCACAGCAGTAGGGCTCCTACGAGCGCGGCGCCCTGAACCATTATCATGAATAGGACAGTGTCTTCCTGAATGGCCGATGCCGTGCCTTCGGAGAGGAGCGGGATAAAAGACCCGATGAAGGCGATAAGTGCCGTGATGGTCAGGGTTAGTCGTACGCCCGGACGAAGGGCCCCCTGCCATAGAAGGATGCCGAGAAGGATGAAGACCGCTGCAACGACGGCGAAGACTGACGTGGCGAGCGCCATCCACTCGTGAACATCAACGCTCGATGCCGACTCGAGCCCCGAAACGGCATGATACTCACGCAACCGGGGATCGATAGCTGCAAAGTCGCCTGAGTAAGCGATCTGAATCAAGGCATTTGAGGCGTACGCGATTCCCGCAACGATGGCGCTGCAGGCGGAGAACGCTACCTGCCATGGTGCCTTTGCAATGCTCGACATTTGTTATACCTCTCCAATAGTCGGAAGCAGTGGCCCCGGAGTTGAATCGCAACACCAATCCAAACGAATCGGTGGAAGAAGCCCAAGCATATCCGCACTCGCCGCCTAACTTGCGGATCTTGGAGGTGCTAGGCAACAGTGATTTCGTCAGGTCTGTGGACGGTTTTCGATCGGTCCTTATCTTCTTCAGCAAGGTGAGCAAGTAGGCAAACGCGTGGCCGTGATTCTCTCCGTCGAAGATCTCAACATAGGTCAGGGCGCTGATCTGCCAATTAACACTTGGTTCACTCCGGGGGTTCGCGGCATCGGCTCGACGAGCAATTGAAGTCACACTTCCTGAAAAAAACAACCACTGAACTTTGGGGCGCCGTTACGGGACCCTTGGCCCTTTAACTTGCCCAGGTGGTCACCATTCGGTTAGCGACCTGTTCGAGCGCCTTTTTTTGAGCAGGTGTCAGATCCACAGCAGTCTGCGTTGAAGCCTGAGTTGAAATAATGACGTCATTTAACAGAGTGAAAATTGTAAAGGTGTCACTTAAATAGGAATCTGGATTTCCCACAGCAGCATTATTAACGTTCTGGTTGGTGTAGACCGACTCGACGCCAGCCACCGTGACCGCAGGAGTTTTCCCTGATGTAACAGCTGTTGTGTATAGAAATGAAGTGCCATTTCCGTCAGTGGATGTACCCGAGTAACTTCCATCGCACTTTTTGAGGTCCTTGCCGACTTTGGCAAATGCTTTTTCGGCTGCAGTATTACTGCGGTATTGATCAACGTTAATGTACAGATCAACGTTCTTATTTATTTCGTTATATGACACATTCGCATTGAGAACAGATGGCGCGAGATTAAAGCTATTAGGGATCGAGCCGTCGTCGGGCCCCGGGCTAGCACATAAAAAAGATCCCTCACCCATCAAATCTCCAATTGCAATGGTCGCCCCAGGCTTCGATGCAAATTCCTTGGGCAGATCCTTTGCGTTCAGAAAATGTGATGCAGCGAAGCCGAATGCGGCTTTGTCATAAGCCTGCGCAACGCTTGTTGTCACGGCCATGGATCCAAGTGCGAGTGCACTAACAGCTAGACCTGCTGAAAGTCTCTTCATTATTCCTTATCCCTTCGACCGATTTTCGTATAAGGCGAGTCTAATAAGAATTGTTCACTTAATGGCATATTTCCATCAAAATAGGAACCTCTTGTATTAAGGCGTCTTTCGCGAATTTTAGGGAGATGGGATGCCCCCTGTCCACGCGCCCTGAACCCTGAACTACGCGCAGAAGTGGGCGACACGACCACACCAGGCAACCAGGCTGCATCAAGTTACATAAAGAATGTTCGCGAAATGTTTGCCGTTCTCAACCCGCAACTACCACCAACTTGATCCGGGCACTGCATTACTGACATCGAAAGTGAAGGGGGCCTGCCCAGCCCCGCGCTAGCGAAGCGCGACTGGCCCACCAGGGGAATACGTGCATTGGCGATGTCGGGGTGGCGCTTTGAGCGTGATCAGGTATTCGGTCACCGCTTCGTTAACACAATCCGATGGCGTGAAGAGATAATCGACATGCTGGGTGCTTTCGTAGGTGATGGTGCGTGACCCGACGAAAGTGTTCGCCAGGTTGCGCCCCCACACCCAAGGGGTAGCTGTATCACCGGAGGACAGCACGAACACCGGAGGTGTCTTCAGCGCGATCATGCTGGAGCCACTGGGGATAGCCGGCGATAAGTCTTCCGGGGGGAGCCCAAAGCACGCAGCATTAAACCCCATGGAATAGGGCCGAGCCGTACCGTAGTTTCGCTCGATAGATTCTGAGGCGGCGGCGAGCTCCGACGGTGTTACACGATCGTGCAGGTCGGAGCAGTTGACGAACACAAAAACAGCCGCCATTTCCAACGCTTGCTCCTCAAGGAGCACCCGCTGTGCTTCAGAAATCATTGCGGCTACCTCGAGCCCCTTCGCGCGCTCAGCCGGCTTCGCCGCGGTGATACCCGCGTAGAGGTTGTTGACAAATGCCACCGCGGTCGGGTACTGGCTCTGCGAGCCCAGGAGTGTCCGAAATTGCTCCGCCCAATCCCACCGGGTCAACTCGGTGCCATCGGGAAAGGCCACCACCTTGCCATTTAGATACTCCTCGATCACCGTCATTTTGCGGGCCGCCGCTGGGGCCGCCAAAGCCGGGAACAGTTGCAGGGACACCCAGGCGTTCGATGGAAACGACGTAGCAAGCCCATATGTTGTCTCGGCCGACGGCAAGCTGCCATCCATGACCACCGCTCGCAACCTATTGGGGAAGGTGCGCGCGTAGGCGTGCCCGATCCGGGTGCCATAGCTCATGCCCCAGTAGTTCCACGTCGAGT
>CAMBQX010000040.1 GCA_945870085.1 Bifidobacterium breve
AGCAAAAGCGCCGCCTCGGTGATCCCAAGGCCAAGACCCCCGTACTCAGTAGGAACGATGATGCCCATGTACCCGGCATCGGCAAAAGCCCGAACGAACTCCCATGGGTCTTCGGCGGCTTCATCTTTTTCGTGCCAGTAGCTAAGTGAGAATTCGGAGGCAATCTTTCGGGCGTGTTCAACCAGGTCGCGTTGCAGTTCGGTCAAGTTCTCGTCGCTCATCAGAAACTCGATTTCAGATCATCAAGGACTGCGAGCAGGTCGGATGGGTCATCACCGGTTAAAAGGATTTGCGGCTCGTTAATGCCCCACGAAACGACCTCTTGGAGGCGCTCAACGCATTGTGCGTGGGTGCCAACGATCGTTAGACGGTCGATTATTGAATTATCCACCGCCGCTATAAGGGCTTTGACGCCACCTTGGGCTAGACCGTCACGAATTGGTTGCGCAAGCGCGGGGTCGACCCCATTGGCTTCCAGCATGGCTTCACCATTGGGCTCGGTGAGCATTAGTCCGATACCAATCTTCACGCCGGTGACGGAATCGTCATCGTTTTTGCCAACGGCCATCAATATCGGACTAGCAACCCGCAATGGCTCGGTTACCGTTCGGGCACCATGAGCCAGACTTAATGAACTCTTCACATAATCCTGAGTCCCGTACATGAGGTAGATTCCGTCGGCGGATTCACCTGCAAGTGCGCACATTTTGGGCCCGGTCGCGGCTAGGTAAATGGGCATTGACTCACGATACGGCCGTAACCCTAAGCGGACATGATCCATTTTGAAGACGGCTCCATCAAGGATGACTTCATCGCGAGCGAGTAACGAGCGAATGATGGATACCATCTCGCGAGCTGCGGTCAGCGGCTTTGAAACGTCTGCACCAAGTGGGATGAGGCCATCACGTGCCCCGATACCGATCCCACATATTGCGCGTCCCTGTGAGAGTTCATCCAAGGTGGTGAACGTGGCCGCTAATTGAGCCGGGTGCCTTGTGAATGGATTGACGACCCCGGTGGCGAGGTCAACTCGATTAGTTGCTAATGCGAGGGCGCTCAAAGTAATGAAAGCGTCTCGCGTAACAGGGCCTTCGGCAACCCAAATGGAATCGACCCCGGCTTCTTCCGCGCGGACCGCAAGCTCGGTTGCGGCTTTGATCTTGAGTCCGCCCTGAAACCAAACTCCGGTGCGAGGCATCGCCTGGGTACTCATATTTCATCCCACTTCCTTGGCTGACTGAAAAGACCGTTAACGAAATATCAATTGTGTGTTAGTCGACCCATTCGGCGACTTCGATTAGGACCCCGTGGGTGGTACGAGGATCGACGAAAGCTATACGCAATTCGGAGAGAACTTTGCCGTGTCCGGCGTCATAGTTCTCGAGTACCTTCGGCTCCTCGTTTATGAATTTCAAGCCTTGGCTCTTGAAATGCTCGATGGCTGCCGGCAAGTCGTTAGTGCGAACATTAACTTCGAAAATGCCCTCGCCGCGCTTTGACAGGAATTTGCCCACCGGTCCGACTCCGGACGGGTCGTTGACCATGGCGATGTGGAAGTCACCAACCCAGACGCCACCCATTTTCAGTTCGAAACCCTCGTTTGGGAAGTCTTGAACCTCATCGATGGTGCCCTGAAGGGCACCGCCGAGTGTTTTAGAGGCGACATCGATGTCATTAACCGCGATGGTGATTTCGTGAATGCTCAGTTCCAGTGACATTTCGATTTCCTTTGCTTTGGTGGGCTATTACTGCCCCCATCAGTGCCGGCGGGCGCACAATAGCGAGAGCGATGTCACTTTACTGCGAGTGAAGTTCACTTCGCAAGGGGCAATACTCAGTACCTATATATATGTATTGATTCAAGGTCGCCGAATCAGGTGGTCTTGAAAAGATGCACCACTTCATCCCATTCGGCCAGCCAATCGCTGGGTTGGGTGAAGGCGGTCACATCTTGGATCTCGTCTAGGTGAGCTGCTAGGTCCTCAGCGGTTACCCGGCCGAACGTGCCTGGATGCTTGAAGTAGCCCCTGGTGCGGGCGCTGAACAATCGCGAGACACTTCCGGCCCCAACTGACCACATGTCGCCGGTCACGGCGCATTCATCGGAAGCGAAGTACTCAACCACCGGGGCCACATGTTCAGAACCCACAAACTCATCGGGTAGGGCGGAGTACAGGTCATCGCCAGACATCCGCGTGCGTGCCATCGGCGCCACCGCATTGACCTTGATGCCGTGCCTTTCGCCTTCGAGCGCCAACACGGTGAGAAGTCCACCGATCCCGCCCTTCGCCGCAGCGTAAACATCAGCGCCATATATTCCAAAGACACCAAGGCCCGAGGTGGTGAAAATTATACGTCCGCGTTTTTGTTCAACCATGTGGAGATATGCAGGTTTTGTAACGTAGAAAGCACCACCCAAATGCACATCAAGTACTTCATTGATCGTGCGCACGTCTAACTTGGCGAAGGACGACAAACGCATATTTCCAGCATTGTTCACCACAATGTCGATCCCGCCGAATACCTCGATAGCGTGGTTCACAATTTCTTCGCCGCCGGCAGCGGTTGCGACCGAAGTGTAATTGGCGGCTGCTTGCCCACCTTGCTCAAGAATTTCGGCAACCACCATGTCTGCGGGCGAGGTGTCGCCACCCACCCCATCTAGTGCTGATCCGAGATCGTTGACCAATACCTTCGCGCCTCGTGATGCGAGGGCAAGTGCGTAGCTTCTGCCCAGCCCAGCTCCAGCGCCGGTAACAATCGCAACACGGTCACGCAAACTAAAGCCGGGGGCTCCACTTTTTTCTGCATCCGAGGTTTCGTTCATGATTGCCCTTCGGATTGGAGCCACCGGCTAATTGCCGTTACTAAACTCGTTGGGTCCTCATCAGTAATCAGGTGACCGACACCGGGCAGTTCAATGAAACTAGCCGCGGGAAGTTGCTCGAGCATTATTTCAGCAGCACGCCTTGGGCACCACTGGTCACCTTCACCGTTAATGATCAAAACGGGCACAGTGATCGAACCCAGCCGTTCATTAACCGAAACCTCGCGCATCGAACGTACAGCCCTGGCGCCGTTCAGATAACCACTTCTATCGCCTACCGCCTCAACGCGTGCGCGGGTAATTGCCGCGACATCCAAGTTCGGGTCAACGACTTGTGACGACGTGTCAGCGAACAGCAACTCATAAATGCGCTCGGCGGAGGCGGACTCAAAGAGTTCAATGCGTTCGGCCAGTGCGGCATCGGCGGCTCTACCCACCACGGATGAGGTCGCGACCGCGATAACACCTTTAACGAGGTCGGGCCGCGCGGATGCCGCCCAGAGCGCGATAACCCCCCCGAGGGAGAAACCGATGCAGACCGCCGGGCCGGTGGCGGCTAAAAAGGCGATTAAGTCGTCGCCAAGTTGGGCCAAAGTTCCGGCCGCATCCCCAACCGGGGTTTGGCCGTGCCCGCGAAGGTCGTAGGCGATCGTCGTGTAATCGGGAAGTGCCGGCTGAATTTGCTCCCAAATCCGGTGATCTTGGCCCAATCCGTGGATCAACACCAAGCTCGGGCCCGCACCGCGGGAAACGAATGCGACTTTGTTGTTGCCGATGACCTGGAAATTCATCTCGGGGTCGCCCAAATGCGGCATGGATACCCCCTTTTCACGACTATTTCCTGCTATTGACGAGAGCGACGTCACTTTACTACAATCCGGCTTCATGGAGCAACCACCAAGAATCGCAAGATGCTGGTCGGACGCAAAATTCATCTCGGGTGAAGGAGGTGGGAGGAATTTCAATGCGGCTCACTTCCACCGGCACGCACCTCAACTTCCGATATCGATCGAACCCTCCAGTTTCACCATGTGCAACCGAAATCTTAAGTAACGTGGCTAGTGGTCCTGCTCAGAAGAACAAATAGCGCGATCCGACAATCTTCCCAAAAGGGGTGTTGACCCAATCATGACTGTCATGACAGACCGCGCCGGACTAGCACTTGAACTCAGCGGCATCGTCAAGAAATTTGGTGATCTCACGGCGGTTAGCGGTTTCGAAATCTGTTTCGAGCCAGGTCAGGTACATGCACTCCTTGGCGAAAACGGTGCGGGTAAATCCACCTTGATGAACGTCGCGGCAGGCTTTTTAACGCCCGATTTGGGGGAGATCGCGATCGGTGGGCGGGCTGTGCATTTTGGCTCGCCCCGTGATGCTATTGAAGCCGGTGTCGGGATGGTTCACCAGCATTTCCGGTTGGTGGAGCAATTCACGGTGGCGCAGAATTTAGCCATTGGCGCCAAGGATGTAGGAACACTCACTTCGACCAAGGCACTTAATGAGCGTGCTGCAGAAATTGGGGCAACCTATGGACTAGGTGTTGACCCTTCGAAAGTCGTTGGCTCACTTTCGGTAGGTGAGAAACAAAGGGTGGAGATCCTTCGGACATTGTCGCGCGGGGCTCAGGTATTGATTCTAGATGAGCCAACTGCCGTGCTCACCCCCGACGAAAGCGATCAATTGTGTTTGAATCTGCGCGCAATGGCTTCAGCTGGTGCAACAGTTGTGTTCATTTCACACAAACTCAATGAAGTTCTTGCGGTGGCCGATCGGGTGTCGGTCATGCGTGGAGGTCTTTTAGTTGCCTCGCGTGAGCGCAGTGAATGCGATTTGGACTCGCTCGCCAGACTCATGTTCGAAGACGTTACCCAAGCTGATGAAAGAAGGTCAGCGCGTTCGGCGGTAAGTCTCGGAACGGAGATAATGACCATCCAGGATCTTCGAGCACGCGATGAACGCGGTGCTATGGCCCTTAAGGGTGTCACCTTGGAGGTACATGATCATGAGATCGTCGGCTTAGTTGGAGTTGCGGGCAACGGCCAGCAAGAATTAGAGCAGATTGTGGCGGGCATTCGACAGGCAGATAGTGGCACTGTCGTCATCAATGGCGATGAGGTGCACGGAGTTCAGGCTGCACTCAGAGCTGGCCTCGGGTACATACCGGAGGACAGAAGGGGCACCGGGTTAGTGACAGCCCAGTCAATTTGGCTAAATTCAATTCTTCGCATCTACAAACAGGGCTCTATCTCGCGCGGTGTCCTCATCCAGACCAAGAAAGCGAAGAAATTCGCACTTGAGTTAGCTAAGAAGGTAAACCTCTCAACGGCTGACGTAACGACACTGGTGCAGCACTTATCCGGTGGAAACGCACAAAAACTCCTTGCCGGCCGAGAACTGGAGGGCGATCGGAAGGCGGTCGTCGCAGTTAACCCCACCCAGGGCTTGGACGTAAAGGCCGCGCGCGCTGTGCGCGATCGCCTGATTCAAGCCCGGGACGAGGGGTTGGCGGTTTTACTCATCTCTGCGGACCTAGATGAGGTGTTCGCGATCTCTGACCGAATTGCGGTTATCTACGAAGGCCAAATCGCTGGCAATTTCGCCGTTGGCGACGCGGATCGCGATGAAATCGGCAGGCTCATGGGAGGCGGATCCGCTAATGGACTTTCCTAGTGAGATTTTGCGAGCTAAAGGTGGATGCTCATGTTGAGAAGTTCGGTCGACTCGGTGGTTGTAGTACCGGGGGCGTCTCGACGCAGTCTTTGGCCGTGGCGTATCGAACGTCGGCCAGACCCTGAGCGGATTGGCCTATATCGAATTTCTGCGGTTCTACTTGGGTTAGCGGTCTCACTTGCTGTAGCCCCGCTATTCACTAGTACGCCACCAGCTGAGTTTTACTCCGCGGTTTGGTTGGGTACTTTCGGTTCAACCCTGGGAATGTCAAATGTCTTAACAATCGCCATGCCATTGATTTTGGCGGGGCTGGCTGCCTCAATCCCTTATCGCCTGGGATTGTGGAACGTTGGAATTGACGGTCAGATGCTGATGGGCGCGTGGACGGCAACCGCGGTTGCGTTCGCAATGCCGCAGGCGCCGGGGTTCTTAATGATCCCTTGCATGATGTTGGCGGGCATGATTGGTGGTGCGCTGTGGATCATCATTCCGACTTTTGCCCGCATCGTCCTGGGTGTGAGCGAAGTAATCACAACTTTCTTACTCAACTTCGTTGCCGTAGCTTGGGTGGCTTATTGGTGCACCGGCCCTTGGTACCCGAAAAGTTCGGCAGGTGGCGTAAGGGCTGAGCCCCTGCCCGCACAGGGTGAACTCGGCAAACTCGATATCCAGGGAGTCGTTGTCAGCTGGGGCATATTGATCGCGATCGCACTGCCATTCGTTTTTTGGGCGGCCTTTAGATTCACTCGCTGGGGTTATGAGATCACCATGATTGGCGATAACCATCGGGCCGGCCGTTATGCAGGGATGAACGTGCGCCGCCTGCTGGTTACCTCGATGCTGCTGGGCGGCCTGCTAGCGGGGTTCGGCGGCACCATCTACATGATGGGCACATCGGGCCAGCTCTCCACTGGCTTAACTAATAACACCGGGTTCAACGGTCTGGTGATAGCCGTTCTGGCTGGTTCAAATGAATTGGCGGTCCTAGCGCTCGCATTAATCTACTCACTACTGCTAGCCGGCGGTGGCTCACTAGGGATTGTCGGAGTCGACTCCGACCTAGTTTTCGCAATCATCGGAATCACGCTCATTTTCGGTTCATTCGGCGAAGCTTATGCTCGCCTTCGCCTAGTGCGAACTAAAAGTTCACGGGTGCCGCCTGAGTCGACAACTAAGGAGGCGCCATGGACTATCAATTCCTCGCACTGACAATCGCGACCGCGATCGGGATTAGTACCGCGATTCTGCTCGCCGCTACCGGTGAGCTCCTGGTTGAGAAAGTCGGCGTTTACAACATCGCGCTAGAGGGCGTAATGCTGGTTGGAGCATTGACCGGATTCATTACTGGGCAGACAACCGGCTCTTGGGTCCTCGGCCTGGTCGCGGGTGGGGTTGCCGGGTGTGTCTTTGCCCTGGTCTTTGGTTTCATCACCGTGCTTCTGCGCACCGACATGATCGTGGTCGGTGTGGCCCTTATTTTGGTGGCCCTCGGCACCACGCAAACTATCGGATCTAGTTACGTCGCCGTTGCAGCTGTCGCCAAGATTCCAAATGCTGACATCCCGGGTCTTTCGTCCCTGCCATTCATTGGCACCGCGCTCTTTCAGCAGACTTGGGTGACTTACATCGCGGCCGTTCTGCCGTTCTTGGTTGCTTTCTTGTTGTTTCGTACCCGCCATGGCTTGAACATGCGGGCGATTGGCGAGAACCCTAATGCCGCCGATACTGCTGGTATCGCCGTTGTTGGGTGGCGACTTTTCTATGTTGGCGTCGGTGGAGTTTTCGCCGGTGTCGGTGGTGCCTACATCACGTTAGGTATCGTCGACAGTTGGGCGGGCAATGTCACAGCGGGCCAGGGTTGGATCGCATTTGCAATCGTCTTCTTCGCGGGCTGGCAGCCACTTTGGATTTTGATTGGGGCGTACTTCTTTGGGGCACTGAGCGTGCTCGGCGACGTCGGTCAGGTAATGGGCTGGGGGATACCGAGTGAGGCTTTCACCGTCCTGCCCTATGTGGGCACGGTTGCGGTGATGATGCTTCGGGCTTGGAGCCAAAAACGGCGGGGGGCGGTTAGTTGGCCGGCCGCGCTCGGCCTGCCGTTCTATCGAAGCTGAGATATTCGGAGCTGAGGTTTTCGACCCGGAGGGGCTGAGGGGTAACGTTTTGGTTAAGATTAAAAAAGTGACGTCACTCTCTTGACATCCTGAAAAGGCCTCGCTAGGCTGAAAAACGTTAAGAAAGAAGTTTTCCTCGGCGGCGCAACTGCGCCGAAGTTGGTTTGGGGCCCCAGATTCTGGGGTTAAAGGCAAGTAGTTGATTTCGGCACGTGTGGCGAAAAATCGGCCCCAGAGATGACAGGAAACCATATGAAGAATCGGAAAGTCATACCGGCGGTGCTACTTGTTGGCATCGTCAGTTTCGTTGCGGCATGCAGTAGCTCCACCCCCGCCGCCACTGAAAGCGCAGCGCCAGCACCTGCGGCCTCGGAAGCAGCGCCAGCACCTGCAGCCTCGGAAGCAGCGCCAGCACCTGCGGCGACCGAAGCACCGGTGGTACCTCTCAACGTCACCTGGCTTTACACCGGCCCGGAGAATGATGGTGGCTACAACGTGATCAACGCTGTGGCAATGAATGCGATGGCCACCGTTCCCGGGGTCACCGTCAACGGCATTTTCGATGTCCCGTACTCAGATGAGGCTTCACAGATCGTTCGGCAGGCAATTGCTGCAGGGGCCAACGTCATTGTTGACACCACCGGTATCGGCGCCCTGCTCACGGATGTGTGTGCGGAGAACCTAGACAAGGTGGTCTGTTACTCGGGTGCTGACGCAGGCCCACAGCCCGCAAACTCCGCAAGTTGGTGGCTACCGGATTGGGATCTGAGCTACGCAGCAGGCGTCGCTGCCGGATCAATGACCAAGTCGAACATCATCGGCGCGGTCGTGCCTTACGAGATTCCGATCGCGGTTCAAGGAGTCAATGCTTACGCACTTGGCTGCCAGAGTGTGAAACCCGACTGTGAGGTCAAGGTTGTTTACATGAATAGTTACTTCGATCCGACCGCAGCAACTAAGGCATCAAAGACCTTAGTTAACGCGGGCGCGGATGTGCTGCGCAATCTCACCGACGATGCGAGTTTCTGCAAGGTAGCGGAAGAAGAAGGTGTATACGCCGTAGGCGAATACAACGACTTCTCATCGGCCTGCCCGAACTCGATTATCACTTCGACGGTCTGGGATTTCGCGGATTACATGATCGAAGAGGCGAAGCAGATTCAAGCCGGGGAATTCACCAGCACCGGCGACAGTGGCTTCCCTGAGATCACCCCATTGAAGAACGGTCCCGGCGGCCCCCGCCTTGGCACCTTCGGCGCCTTCGTGCCGGCCGATGTCAAGGCCAAGGTCGAAGGGGTCTTCGCCGAAATGGTCGCTGGCAAGAACTTCTTCGTCGGGCCGATCTATGACCAAAAGGGCAAGGAGAAGGTACCGGCCGGAACTGAGCTTGAGGACAAGTTCCTCTTCCACGACTGGGACTGGTACGTGAAGGGAGTTACTGCCAGCGAAGGCTGAGTAGTAGCCAACGAGATATATCCACAACCTCCGGACCACGACGTAACCATGTCGTGGTCCGGAGTTTCGTGGGAGAGTGTGTTGGTCGATCAAGACACCTAGGTGTGAGAGAGAGATGTCAAACAATTCGGCGGCAGAGCCCTCGATCCAGGAGTTGTTCCGAACAACCGCGCGAGGCTTTCTAGAAGCCAAGGCGCCGATTGGTTGGGTCCACTCCAGGGCAGACGAAGAACAGACCCTGATAGCGGATTATCTCTGGGATGAGTTTGTTGAAATGGGCTGGACCGGCGTCACTTTTCCGGAAGCATCCGGTGGAGCAGGACTTAAGTTCAGTGATCAAGTGTTCTTATTCGAAGAACTCGGAAGAGCGCTCTACCCCGGTCCGTATTTCGCCAATTTTGCGCTCGCCGCCGCGTGCATTGCTCACGATCCGGCTTTAGTGCAGAAGTTGATTACTGGTGAAAGTACCTTCACCTTGGCCTGGGCTGAACCTAGTAATGATGGTTTTATTGAAGACTTGGGTTCAGTGTTTTGTCGTGCTGAACCGGATGGTTCTAGTTGGCGATTATCGGGAGTTAAAACCTCGGTACCAGATGCTGCACTTGTTTCCAATGCTGTGGTGATCGCTAACGGCGCCGACGGCGCGGGGGCATACCTAATTGATCTGGCTGGCCCAGGGGTGGAAATCACCCCGATGCCGGGAATCGATGGCACCCGCCGCGAGTATCAACTTCAACTAAACGGTGCGCCAGCGACCTTGCTGCTTACCGCGGCCCAAACTCCGGCGATCTTGGAAGAGGTCAGCAGGCGCGCGCTACTGGCCGCCGCATTTGAAGCATTGGGGATTGCCGAACGAGTACTTAGTGACATCGTCCAACATGCCGGTGTGCGGGAGCAATTCGGTAAACCGATTGGTTCGTTCCAGGCGGTATCGGGACCTCTGGCGGATTGTTTCGTCGATATCCAATTGGCTCGCGCGCTGGCAGACTGGGCGGTATTGGCCTTTGAAAAAGCTGACCCCGGCATGGACACGGCAATTGCTGCTGCGAACGCGAGCGCTGTCGAGGCCGCCTCAAGAACAGTCGAGCGGGCTATCCAAGTGGCGGGGGCAATAGGTTTCACTTGGGAGTATCACCTACATCGCTTCCTGCGGCGAAGTATGTGGCTCGAAGCATTCCAAGGAACGGCGACCAAAAAACGGGCGCTCGTGGCCTCGGCACTTCTCGATACCCAAAGACCCATCCAGACGGTTGAACTTCTGGACACTGAGGCGGTTGCGCAGTTCAGGAGCGAGGTGCGGTTATGGATAAGTCAGAACTTGCCCACTGCCGGTGCGGGCCTTGATCTAATCAGTTCACTAGGTTCCTATGACGACACTAAAAGCCGCTGGCGCGAAGCAATGCGTGAAAGCGGAAACCTGGTTGCGCACTGGCCGATTGAATATGGTGGCAAGGGTGTCTCAGATGTCTACACGGCAATCTTTCGCGAGGAGGCAATCAAGGCCCACCCGCGGGTCTCGCACGGTGATTGCGGAGTAGATCTGGTGGCGCCTTTGTTGATGCGTTACGGATCGGCGGCTCAGCGTGAAAGATTTTTGGAGCCGATCCGCCGTGAATCTGAAATTTGGACACAGGGGTTCTCGGAACCGAATGCAGGATCAGACTTAGCGGCACTTCAGACTCGTGCAACAAAGGATGGTCAAAACTGGATTCTGAACGGGAACAAGACTTGGGCGACCTATGCCCCGGTTGCGGACTGGATCTTTGTCCTGGCAAGAACTGACCCTGAAGCCAAGCGACATCGAGGCATCTCCTGTTTCTTAGTAGATGCGAAGTCGCAAGGGGTAGAAATCCGACCTATTCGCGATATTTCCGGGGATCGCGAGTTTGGCGAAATCTTTTTCACTGATGTGCTGGTACCTGAAGCGAATATGCTCGGCGGCGTCAATGAGGGCTGGGGTGTAGCCGTGATGACGCTAGCCCATGAGCGTGTTATTGAGTCCTACGAAGATATTGGCGAACTTGGTTTTGTATTTGATCGCCTGCTAGACGGGGTACGAGCAGAATCCATACTGGTAGGTCGCGACCTTGGGGATTCACTACTTGGGGATCGAATTGCGAAACTTTGGTGTCAGTTGCAAGCCGTCCGGCTAGTTCAGTACCGATGTGTACTTGCTTTGGAGCACTCCGACACTCCGCCGTCGGAGAGTGAAATCGTGAAATTGGTCTGGTCTGAAATTGCGCAGGATGTCGCGACACTCGGACTGGAGTTATTCGGGTCTTCGACCAACCGGAGCGCCGCCACCGCCGGAACTGCGGAGTACTGGAACTGGAACTACCTAGTTGCTCGATCACTGACCATCTATGCGGGTACCTCGGAAATTATCAAGAGCGTTGTGGCTGAACGGGTACTTGGACTACCAAGATCTAGATGATCCTATTTTGAACTATTGAACCCAGCGAAGAAAAGAGATGACATGGAATCCAAACTCATTGCACCCAGCGACGTCAAGAAAGTGGCGGTTGTCGGCGGAGGTGTAATTGGTATCGGCTGGGTGCTGCATTACCTTCGAATGGGATTTGATGTAACCGCATACGACCCGATGCCCGAGGCTCGTGAGCGTATTGCATCCATGGTCAACGACACGTGGCCGTTAATGGAGGATCTTGGCCTTCGACCGGGAGCTTCACGGGATCGCCTGGTAATAGTTAGTAGCTTGATGGAGGCCGTCAGCGGAGCCGATGTCGTCCAGGAAGCCGTTCCCGAGGTCGCCGCAATGAAAACTAAGGTGTTCGCGGAAATGGATCAGCACGCTCCTGCGCATGCGGTATTAATGACCAGCACATCTGGTATCAGCATGACGGTCATTCAATCTGAGTCGAAACATCCAGAGCGCATGGTGGTCGGGCACCCATTCAACCCGCCTTATTTGGTGCCGCTGGTTGAAATCCTTGGAGGTGATCAGACTTCGCCTGAGACCGTCGCGTGGGCTCGCGATTTTTACCGACTCAATG
>CAMBQX010000041.1 GCA_945870085.1 Bifidobacterium breve
AATGCCGACACCATGTCAGCACTCGGAACCGTCAGTGGTGGGCCCGATGGCCTGTACCAAAATCTTGTTGTTTCACTCGGCTACTCAACACAGGCAGCAAACCAGAGCGCCCAAACTCAAGATTCATTTAGATCAAGCATTTCGAGCCAGATCGATTCTGAGTCCGGGGTGAACATCGATGAGGAGATGGCGAATCTGCTCACCTATCAGCGTGCATACGAGGCAGCGGCCCGCGTTCTCACGGCGATTGATGAGGCCCTCGCAACTCTGATCAACCGCACCGGACTAGTTGGGAGATAGGAATAGCAGATGACCACCATCAGTCGCATGTCGTCAAGTTCCCAAGGCCTGAATAACATGGATTCGGTTGCCGGCATGCAAAAGCGCATGGCGCAGCTCCAAGAGCAAGTTTCCTCGGGCAAGGCAATCCAACGTGCCAGCGACAACCCGGGCGGCACCCAATCGGTGCTGACGCTTCGGGCGGAGCAGGCGCGAACCATCCAGTACACCAAAAATATCGACAATGGGTTGTTGCGGCTGAACACGGCACGCACCCAGGTGGACTCAATCAACGACCAGTTGCTAAAAGCTCGGGACCTCGTCATTCAAGGGCAATCCTCAGCCATTTCCGCAAACACCCGGTCCGCCCTAGCGGCTCAGGTTGATGTTTTGCGCTCAAGTTTGCTCGTTGCCGCAAATGGTGATTTCGCGGGTCGACCCCTGTTCGGGGGATCAACTTCGGCGGCAACTGCCTACGACGCAGGCGGCAACTTCGTTGGTGATTCCAACGCGGTTTCCACGCGTGTTGATGACTCCGGTTCTACCGTGCGCATTGAATTAAATGGCCCAGAAATATTCGGGTCCGGGGCGTCGGACGCCTTCGCCTTGCTCACGACGATTGCCGCTAGCCTGCGCGGTGCGCCCGCTGACCTGTCGGCGAACCTTGTCTCCCTTGACTCGGTAATATCAACGGCCCGCGGCGCACAGTCAACGGTCTTGTCCCGGATCAACCAACTAAATGAGCTCCACGATGTCACGGCGGATCGGGATTTGGGGTTGGCCGGGGCTTTGAACGCGGTCGAAAACACCGATTTGGCCAAGGCCGTGATGGAACTGACCGTGCAGCAGACTGGGTATCAAGCGGCCCTGTATGCCACCGCAAAGGTAATGCAGCCGTCGCTAATGGACTTTTTGAAGTAGCAGGTGCTCAGCAAGACCAATTTGAAAGGCAACTCAAGGTTAGGATGGATGTTATGAAAGACGACGTGCCTGTCGTGGAGATGCGGGGTGGTTTACTCGGCTTCCCTGAATACACCCAGTTCACCCTAATCAAGATGAATGAAGAGGGCCTGGTTTATCGCTTGCAGTCGCTAGAAGATGAATCCATTAACTTCGTGGTGGTACCGGCCGCATCATTCTTCCCGAGTTACGCACCTGTCGTTGACGATGAGGTTGCTGCGAGGTTCGACCTCGTGAACGGCCGTGAAGTTCTAATTCTTCTAGTTGTCACCCTCGGGGAAACTTTCAAGGACTCTACCGTCAATCTTATGGCACCATTACTGCTCGACCCGAAGGCGCAGGTCGCGGAGCAGATTATCGTCGAGAACGCCAACCTTTCCGTGCGCACTCCGTTGCTGGCCGCGTAGGTAGCGTCGCGTGCTTGTCCTGAGCCGCAAAGTCGGCGAAAGCATAGTGATAGGCGACAACATTGTCGTTAGCATTCTTGAGATTCGCGGTGACCTCATCCGGGTCGGAATTGATGCGCCCAAGCAGGTCAAGGTGCACCGTCGCGAGGTATTCGAGGCGATTGAGGCCGCCAATAGGGAGGCCTTGTCGCCGTCGATTAATGCCATCTCGGAGTTCGCGTCATCCATCAAGGGGCTACCGAGCAAACCAGCCAAAAAGGACTAGGTTTCTCTTCTAGAAATGAGTGAGCGGATCTCGCCCGCTACCTCGTCGGGACGGTTAATTGGCTCCGTTCGAAGTTGCTTTATCCCCACTCCAGAGATTGTCAGGCGGCCGTAGTTAAAGGCGCGGCCGAATGGGCCCTGTTGGATGTCGACGCCCTCAATCTTGTTGAACTCGAGGGACTCCTTATTGCGAAAAATGAAAGTCCTAACGACCTGGATTTTCTCTTGATCAATTAGTAGGCGGAACATCACCCACCTGATGAAACTGAAGGTTGGGAACAGCATGAGTAAAAGAAGAAGTAGTAGTGCGAGGGAGGAGTTAATCCGGATCCAAGTGATAGCAGTAAAAATCGTAATGACCGCTAACCAGGCGATCATCGTTACTAAAAGTGCTTTAACGGAAGCACGACGATTCTCGGTCACCGGAGCTACATCCATGGCACCACCCTAGACTAGATCTAGAAACCGTGGGCCCCTCTTGGTCTGTGTATCTGGTGGTCAGTGGCCATGGCACACTAGATACCGTGCACGGAACTGTGAGCGGAAATCCGGTCGAGCACTACGTTGGCATTGACCCTGACCGCAAGTTGCCGCTCATGATCTGCCTCGATGCGCGCGGACGGCACTGGCTTACGGACGGTACCCGATCAACAGTGGTTTACCCTCCCCGAAGAGAAGCAGCTATCGCTGGCGAAGGTATTGCCGGCGAAGGTAATTTCGTGATCGATTACCAGGTTGACCAAGCCGTATCGCTGCTCTCAACTGTAGAAGCGATCAGGGGCGAGGAGCTGCCATATGACGCACTTGTCTACGTTAATTGGTTAGTCCTCGCTGTCAATTTGTTGGTGGCAGCACACCCTCGGGGCACCCTTGGAATTGAGAGGGTGGTGCTAGATCGCGATCCGACCTTCGATAGCAATCAACTCCGAATAAAAATTCAGGGGGTGGAGCGGCTGTATCGCGTCAGGCGTTTTTTGCCGCGCCGCCCAGGGCACTTCATGATTGAGGTAATTGCTCGCGAGAACGATCAGGTCGTGCTACTAGCAGAATGCCGCCTACTCGGACTTAGCCACTATCAGGAACATGAAGTGCGCCCGGGTGCGGCACAAGAGCAAGCTCGCGAGATACTTGAGGAGATCTTGGAGTTCATCTGGAAATGCAATACGGCGATGCAGGATGCGGATAACTAACCGCACTTACCGGAGTTATGAGGCGATAAGGGTATCGCTCGGTGCCTCTGTGGCTACATCTAGTCGTAGCTTGTCGACAGTCGACTGCAACTTGCCGTTATCATCTTCAAGTTGCTCTACTTTCGAGCTTAGTTCACCGATTACTACACGGTCGCTCTCTACCTTGGCGGCATGTGCTTTTTCAAGTTCGTCCATCTCACGCTTGTACTCGGCGGTTGCGAGAAAGTGCTTCAACTGGAGCCGATCGGTTTCGTTCTTCACATACCCAAGCATCGCGAGGATGCCGAATGCCGCGATTATGAAAATTAGCGCGATGATCCAGATCTCCATAGCCTCATCATAGTCGGAATCTGGCACGATTTCTATAGGACCTAAGTCACAGGAAAAATCACTAAACAAAGGACCAGCGAGTCGTGCCTTGGCGTTGCGGGGAGCCTGAATTCACGACCCTTGGATATTGATTCCAATTGCGTCCTTGACCCAAGTGTTAACGGTGTCGTTGGCCATGCAGGCTAGGTACACGAAACTGCCGACGAAGGCAAAGACCACGAAAACCGTCGTCACTGGATCCCAGCCCCTGCCGATGCGAGGGATTCGCGCCATTTTTCTCCTAAAGCTCGCATAGCAATTTTACAAGATTTTTATCGAAAGCTGAAACTATGGCTGGCTGCTGTCGATACGTTCTTATCGCGAACGTTATTATGCGGATTCCGAAGGGAAGTGGGTAACACGTGCTCATGATGACGCCGGTGCCCGACGGTGTGAGTGTTGTCGCCTCGGTTGAGAAAGCGGAACTACTAGCCGAGCGCAAGAAGCCGGCGCCGTTGTTAATCCTGGAATCCCTTCAATTGTACTTGGATGAAAATGGGTTCGGAGTTGGCCAATTGCTCTGGGGTCGACTCGGCACGCAGGGATCATCGGGGACTTTCCTCATCGAGCGTGATGAGAATGTCCGCTTTGTCCTAAAACGCCGGATTGAAGGTCAACAAGCGAGCGACGTCATGAGCCTCGAATCCGAGATAGCACTGCTGGAAGTTCTCAGAAGCCACCACCTGCACTCGCCGGAGATTTTGCACGTGTGCAAAGACACCAGTGTCATCGGCGCCAATTTCTTCTTGAGCGCTTTCCTGCCAGGGGAGCGTGTGGTAACCGAAATCCCGGAAAAACTCAACAACGTTGAGGAAAAAGTAGGGATGTCGCGTCGGGCCATTGACGATCTGGCGCGAATCCAAGTTGAACTCACCCCCGGCGAGGTGCCCGGGCTCGATCACGGATCGGCTGATCTGCGCAAACTCGTCCTTGAGTCCAAACGAGTAGCCCGCAGCCTAAAGATGCGCCGCCTGCCGGGATTCGAGATCTTGGGGGATTACCTGCTGGAGAACGCACCCGAGCCCCGACCTTCGGTGGTGGCCCACGGCCGCTACAGCATGCAGAACCTGCTGTTTTTGCCCTCGGCACCGGCAACGATTTCCGGGGTTTTTGGTTGGGAACGCGCGACCGCCTGTGACCCCCTGATGGATTTGGGGTTCTTCACCGCCACGTACGCCGCCCGGGATCTCCCCCCGACCCCATTGGATGCAGCGCCGGTAACGCGGGAGGAGGATGGTTTTCTAACCCGAAATGAACTAACAAACGTTTACCGGATCGCCACCCAACTAGACACAGCCGACTTGCCCTGGTTCCAGACCTACTCCCTGTGGAAGGAAGCGGTACGCCTCGAAGAGATTTACGAGAGGCTGATGAGCAAGCAGGCAGTCCCCAGTAGGGCCTTCGCCCTTTCGTTGCGCGAAGGGGTACCAGCAATCCTTGCGAATGCCGCATATTTCTCTAAGGTTGACGGGGTCGAGGCGACCGCCCCTAGGCGGTAACCTAAAAAATTAGCCCGGAATCTCTCAGTATCGGCTCACTAAAACCGATGGCTCTTCACCAAAGCGCAATTTTTCGCGCATGAGGTTCGGGAGTAAAAGTGAGCATCAACGATGTGCTAGCTCGAGTCGGAGAAATCCGGGCTCGGCTGGAATTACCCCAACTTCGTGCCAACTTTGCGCCGGCCTCAGTGCCAATCGGCTCCACCCCAATCGGCTCCACCACTATGGGCTCTATGGCCCCGGCAACCAGCGGCTCCGACTTCGAGGCCACTCTTGCCAACCTGACCGGGCAAATTCCGCAGCCCGCGGGAACCGGCATGATGTCCTCAGACCCAGACCTCGGTAAGCGGATGGCGGAGTACGCGGTTAACTTCGTCGGAGTGCCCTATGTGGCGGGCGGCAACACTCCTGAGTCCGGCTGGGACTGCGCGGCATTCACGGAGTGGATTGCGAAGCAGAATGGCCTCTCGATACCACCGGTTTCATGGGAGCAGATCAAGGTAGGTGAGCCGGTAGCTTCACTGGGTGAGGCACGTGCGGGTGACCTGGTCTTTTTCCATGAGCCATCGGGTCACAGCCGTGACCCTTCGGCCCTCAAGGTCAACCACGTCGGCCTCTACCTGGGCGACGGCCGCATGGTGGAGGCTTCCAACCCGACCAGCGATACTCGAATCAGTGAAGTTAGCGTGGAAAAATTAGTTGGCATCCGGCGTTTGTCCGGCCAACTCTCCGGCTAATTGCAAGGTTCGAACCGGTCAACGGTATCGATCCGAAAGATTTAAAGAAACCCCTCAGGTGCCAAGATGAGTTGCCGATTCTTCCCATGAGCAGGATGCTCGTCATATGTGCCATGGATTTGGCCCGAAGACCTTAATTGGTGAACGGGGTTCGACGTGGATCTTGGCTTAGTCAATCCGGCGGTGCGTATAGCCCTCGATGGCTTAATGATGCGGCAAGAGGCGATAGCAAATAACGTCTCCAACATGTCGACTGCTAACTACACCGCAACTAACGTAGATTTCGAGGGCGCTCTCAAGTCAGCACTTGACATGCCCAGCATTGAAGGCACGGCAACAACTCAGAGTTTCATGAGCACCGTGGCCTCATCGGCTCCCCGTAAGCAAGATGGCAACAATGTCAGCCTCGAGGAGCAAACTCTTCTCGGCACCGAGACAAACTTACGCCTCGAACTTGCACTTCGTGCTGCCGAGGGACGATTCAATTCGGTTCGCTACGTACTAGGCGGTAGCTGATCATGTTATCGATATTCAATATTTCGAGCTCCGGAGTCGAGTTCTACAAGAACTCGCTGGATGCGATCGCTTACAACGTAGCCAACTTGAGCACGGTTCGCTCTATGAGCGAAGGTGCCGTGCGCCGGCAGTCCGTAGTCGCAACATCAACAGAGGCGCCCGCACCGAGCATGGTCGGAACCGGTGGCACCGTGGGTTCTGGGGTCACTTTCAAGATGGTGCAGTCCGACTCAGCCGAAGGCCTGGTGACCTACGAGCCTGATCACGTGCTGGCCGACGCGAATGGATATGTGCGACGACCAGATATCGACCTCACCACTGAGATGGCGGACATGATCATCGCGCAACGTGGTTATCAGGCAAACTTGGCTGTCATTCAGCGCGCGACCGAGGCCTATCAGGCCGCACTTCAGTTGGGTAGGTAGTCATGGCATTTAGCATTCCTGGAGTCTCACTCTCCGCGCAGTTGCCGCCACTGCCGCCGCTACCACCAAGCCCCAGCGTCAGCCCGTCACAAACCCCGGAGATCGGTGGCGCGACGGGTGCCGGCGCGGATTTCGGTTCCAGCCTTGCTGATGCCATGGATAAACTTGGATCACTCCAGCAAAACTCCGATGCGCTTGCAACTAAGGTCGCGACCGGCGAATTGAAGAACCCGCACGAGTACTTGATGGCAGCGCAAGAAGCCTCAATCTCCACGCAGACTGCGGTAGCTGTACGTAACAAGGCCCTTGAGGCATTCAATGAGATTATGAGGATGCCACTGTGATCGAAACTCTTACGCTCTATGGCCGCAAGACTTTGGCTGCTCTTCGCCAGTTCACTCCCGGTCAGATCACCGCGATCGTAATCGGCATTTTGGCCCTAATCGCAGCCGCCGTTCTTCTCTTAAGAGTCAGCGCCTCCCCGATGACGCCTCTTTACTCGAACCTGTCCAGCGAGGACGCAGTTGCAATCTCCCAGGAGCTCGAAGCCAGGGGCACCGCATTCGAGCTGGGTCTCGCGGGCACCCAAATTCTTGTCGCACCAGGTGACGTATCTCCGGCACGACTGGCAATCAGTGCGGCCGGACTCCCCGCCGACGCGAACAGCGGCTACTCACTACTTGATCAGCAAGGCATGACAACGACCGAGTTCATGCAGAACGTCACCTACCAACGCGCCCTTGAGGGCGAACTGTCTTCAACTATTGAAGGTATCGACGGTGTTAGATCGGCAACTGTTCACCTCGCGATTCCAGCTGAGTCCGTCTTCACCCAATCATCTGATAAGCCAACCGCGTCGGTTCTTGTCGTCATGGGTGGGGGGCAGATGCTCACTGGTGAGCAGGTGCAGGCTGTTACCAATCTCGTAGCCTCCAGTGTTCCCGGCCTCGTGGCTGACAAGGTAGCGGTCACCGACTCTTCTGGTCTCCTGCTCTCCGGTGGCGGTGCATCAGGTGCGGCGTCGGTCGAGCAGTCATCACGGATTGAGGGCAGCCTCGTGGCGTCCGCCCAGTCGATGCTGGACAAGGTTCTTGGACCTGGTGTTTCCAATGTCAGTGTCAATGCCGATCTTGAATTCGACCAGCGGTCCACCACCACCCAGGAGTACGCCTATCCGGACGAGCTGCCCGCGCTCTCCGTACAGACGAACACCGAAACATATACGGCCACCGACAACAGCGCGACTGATGGTCCCGTTGTGGGAGAGCCGCCCGCGGTAATTGGGCAGGGATCGACCACCGACGCCCAGAACGACTACGAGAAGACCTCCGGTACGCAGACCAACCCGATTAACAGCACGATCACCGAACGTGTTGGTGCACCTGGCACCATCCGGCGACTGACAGTGTCCGTGCTCGTTGATGCTGCGGTGCCAGCGGCTACCTTCGCTGAGGTTGAGGCACTTGTCGCAAATGCGGTGGGCCTTGACGTCGAACGCGGTGACGCGATCCAGGTCTCACAGGTCGCATTTGACACCTCGGTAGCCGATGCCGCTGAAGAGGCAGCGGCTGCGGCGCTCGCGGCGGAGGAGTCCGGCGCACTTTTCGCCATCGGACGCCAGGTAGGTATCGCCCTCTTAGTGTTGGCGGTGATCATCCTCGGGGTGCTCTCACTTCGCCGTCAGCGCAGGACCATGGTCGACATGGAGATGCTGGAAGCCGGCGGGTTCGGGGGATCGGTTCTTATTGAGCGACTGGACGAGAACGGTGAGCCGATATATGCATCACCTGAAGCGATCGCTGCAGGCGAAGGAGGCCTAGTCCCGGTAGAGGAAGAACTCATTCCGACCTACATCAAGAGTCCAGGCTCTGCCACCTACGACTCCCTGCGGGACTTTGCCACCGAAGAGCCAGAGCAAGTTGCACGGGTGCTTCGCACCTGGATATCGACCTAGGCCGACGTTATGGCAACTTTGCGACCTGAAGAGATCACGCCCCGCTACAAGGCTGCCGTGATCGTGGCTCAATTGGGGCTAGCGGCAGCTCGCCCGGTATTCGCCGAAATGAATAGTGAAGAAATTCAGTCGTTAGCGGGTGAAGTTGCGCGACTTAAGGAGGTTGATCCTGCGCTCGCGCTTGAAATAATCCGCGAGTTCATTAAATATGCTGCCTCTACCCGGATGGCCGGTAGCGGAGGCCTCGACGTTGCTCGGAGCCTGTTGGACCTAGTATTTGAACCCGCCGAGGCCGAGGCGATGTTTGAGCAGTTGGTGAACTCCATCGCCGAGCAACCATTCAGTTTCATGCGTAAGATGGACTCGTCGCAGGTGCTTTCCTTCATCAAGGACGAACACCCACAGATCATTGCGGTAATCCTCGCCTATTTGCCATCGGACCTAGCTTCCTCGGTGCTTTGTTCTTTGCCAGATGAGACCCAGGGTTCGGTTGCCGGTCGGATCGGACTGATGGGGCGGGTCAATCCGGATTCTGTCCGGCTGGTCGAGTCAATCCTCAAGCGCAAGATGTCGAATGTCCTTGTGACAACTGAGTCCTCATACATCGGTGGGATCGAACCGCTGATCAGCATCATTCAGCGAACTGATCGTCAGACTGAGAAGATCCTCCTAGAGAGCATCGAGGAGCGGGACCCAAAACTGGCGGAGTCGATCCGCGCCAATCTTTTCTTGTTCGAGGACATCGCAAACATAGACAACAGGTCACTTCAGTTGGTTCTTCGGGAGGTAAGCCCTCAGGATCTCGCCATGTCTTTGAAGGGGGTGAGCCCAGAGGTACACGAAAAGGTGCTGTCAAACCTCTCCACTCGTGCAGCCGACATGCTCGAGGAGGAGTTGGAGTTGATGGGTCGCGTGCGCCGAAGCAATGTCGAGGAAGCCCAAGGCAAGATCGTCGCGGTCATCCGCCGCCTCGACGAAAAGGGCGATATCGAAATCAGCATCGGAGGTGGCGACAATGAGTTCGTCTCTTAAGGCCTCACGCGTGGGATCCTCGGAGGCGCGGACACTGACCGCGACCCGCTTTGACACCGTTCTCAGTTATTTCGAACCAGAGTCTGTTCCGGAACTGGATCTAAGTGGCGCCGAACTTCCCACTAAGCAGATGATGACGGACCTCATTTCTGCAGCCGAGTCCAAGGCGAGCAAGCGCGGATTCGACAGTGGCTACACCCAGGGCCGAGAGCAGTTAGAAGCCGAGGTGCGTGCGGAACTTTTCGTGGAGCACACGCGTTTGATGGACGAGCAGGTTGCTCTTCGTGGCCAGCTCGAAAACGCGCTGGAGATTCTGGCGAGTGCAGTATCGTCGCTAGAGAGTGCCGTCCTCCCGGTGTACGCAGAGGTGGGGCAAAATCTCGGTGCGGTCGTAGTGGCTCTTGTCGAAGAGCTGCTCGGTGCCGAATTGGCGGCAAACCAGATGCAGGTGATCAACGCCATCAGCGCTGCAGCCGCTGAAATACCCGGACGCTCCGAGATCCAGATTGCATTACACCCCGCAGATCTTGAACTCATCAATTCTTTAGGGATGGATCTCGCCGAGTCCGTTAAGCGCCCGGTACAGCTTGTCGCCGACGATTCGGTAGCAGCCCACGGAGCAGTGGTAACCAGCGAATGCACTCGAGTTGACGCCCAGATCGGGCAACGAGTTGAGCGACTTAGAGCGGCATTAGCCTCATGAACCTCCAGCAAACACTAGAAATGGGAAAGCATGCGATCCGGCTTCCCGTTAGTGGCGAAGTAGTAGGCGTTAATGGTCTAACAATCTGGCTTCAAGGTGTCCGTTCTGCGATTGGTGACGTTCTCGACCTTGACATCCACGGGCAAAGCCTTCTGGCCCAGGTTGTCGGGATCTCCGGTGATCGCTTGGCCTGCATGCCTCTTGGTGAAATGTCAGGAGTCGCACCCGGGATTAAGGCCCGAGCCACAAATTCACCCGTGCTCGTGCCTATCGGCGATGGGCTCCTTGGGCGTGTTATTGATGCTCTTGGAAACCCAATCGACGACAAAGGTCCACTGGAGCGAATGCCGATGCTGGCCACCACGAATAAGGCTCCGTCTCCTTTGTCACGGCAACGAATCACCGAGCAACTCCATGTTGGGGTTCGCGCTATCGACTCACTTATCCCAATCGGTCGAGGTCAGCGCATCGGTATTTTTGCCGGCTCCGGCGTTGGTAAATCAACGTTGATGTCAATGATGGCTCGAAATACCTCTGCTGATGTTGTCGTCGTCGGATTGGTGGGTGAGCGCGGGCGCGAGGTGCTTGAGTTCATCGAAAACGATCTTGGTCCCGAGGGTCTGTCCAAATCGGTAGTTGTGGTCGCCACCTCAGATATGCCTCCCATGGTGCGACTGCAGGCGGCATCAACTGCAACTCGAATCGCAGAGCACTTCCGCGATAATGGGTTGCACGTTCTGCTCTTCATCGACAGCATCACGCGAACGATGACAGCACAGCGTGAGGTCGGCCTATCTGCTGGTGAGCCACCCGCTGCCCGCGCCTACCCGCCTTCGGCATTCGCCATGCTGCCACGGCTACTTGAGCGCGCAGGGGCATCGAGTGTCGGCACGATCACCGGGATCTACACGGTTCTCATCGAAGGCGACGACCTGCAGGATCCAGTGGCTGATAGCTCCCGATCAATACTTGACGGGCACATCGTCTTGGACCGCGAACTCGCGACTGCGAACCACTACCCGGCAATTGATGTGCTCGGATCTGTTTCCCGAGTGGCACCACATGTCACCACCAGTGAAGTGCAGGCAAGTGGAGCTGTGCTGAAGAGACTTCTTGCTGCCTACCGCGAGGCAAAGATCCTTGTCGAAGTCGGCGC
>CAMBQX010000042.1 GCA_945870085.1 Bifidobacterium breve
GTAACTACTACAACACCCAACGCCACCACAGATCACTGAACAACCACGCCACCCCCCAACAGGCCTACACCGCCCGCAACAAAGCCCAACCACACACCAGCACCAACAACTCATGGCGAATACGCGAAGACAAAGTCGGCAAAAACGGAAAAGTAACACTACGTCGAGCAGGCCGCTGGCACGACATAGGACTGGGCACAGAACACGCAGGAACCCGAATCAAAATGCTAATCAACAACCTCGACGTCACCGTCATCAACACTGAAACCGGAGAAATACTCCGCGAACTCACCATCAACCCCGACACCGACTACCAACCACGAGGCATCAAACCAGGGCCCAAAAAAGGAACACCCCGACAAGGCGGAATGCCCAAAGGCTACACATTCAAACCCAAAAAAATATAAGCATGACTCGAGACAGGCTATAAGCATGTCCCGAGACATCACATGGTGGAGCTGAGGGGATTCGAACCCCTGGCCTTCTCATTGCGAACGAGACGCGCTACCAACTGCGCCACAGCCCCTGATGCGAGCCAAAGAGTAGCAAGGGTGCTGCGGTGCTTAGCTTTGGACACCTGATCTGGCTATTAGCCGACTGCGCGCCGTGATTCTTCGAAGGCAACAGTGGGAATTTCAGCCGTTTCAGCCTTTGCATCTACTTCAGCGAAGGCAACATTGCGCTGCATGGCGTGCGCGGCATCAACCATTGCCGATCCGGTCCATTCACCGGGCCTGGCCCGATCAATGCGTCGCGGCACCTGTGATGCACGGGGAGCATTGACGTAGGTCGGCAATGTGGTTGGTACGGCTTCCCATGCAGCACCATCTTCGGCCCACGGATCCCAGTTCTCCCATTCATCGCCTTTAGCCGGTGCCGGCGCAGTTAGTTGAATAACTTCGGCATCGCTACTCGTAATGCGCGAGGTGCGCTTAACAGCCACAAAAGATGCGCGCGACGAAGCGGTTGCCGCACTAGCTACGACGAACAACAACACGAACGCCGCCGCCACCATTGGGATGATGATCGAAATAACTGAAAGCAATGCGAGCGCCAAGGCGAACATGACGGTTACCGCTAACAAACTAAGGACCATCAACCGCCGCTGGGCCGCCCGCGCAGTGTTCGCGATGCGCGCCTGCTCGGCTCTGTGACGTGCCTTCTTCTCGAAACCGGCGGGATGGGCTTCATAACTTGATACAGTCGCTGCTCGGTGCCGATCAGAGCCCAGGCTCTGCATCGCGGTGCTGAATTTCTTGGTGGAGCGCACCTCGCTGATGCGATCATGGCGACGTAACCACATCGGGATCAGGACGGCAGCCCAAAGGGCAATGATCACAACGTAGATCACCCCAGTCACGCCTAGTACGCTAGAGCCCCGAACGAGGGACATCGGGGATGCGAACAGTTATCTTTTCGGCGTGTCGCGGTTGGACTGGGGCTACCTGTTCAGGTCTGGCTAGGTATTCGGTTTCGCCGCCACTGTTCGAGGACGCCCCCGGGGTAGTCGCCATGGGTTACCGAGTAGGCAATGTGATCGCGCCACTGGCCGTCAATGTGGAGGTACTGCGGGCGCAAACCTTCCTCACGAAGCCCCAATTTCTCCACCACTCGACGTGAGGCGGTGTTCTCTGGGCGGATATTTACCTCAACCCGATGTAATCCCAGTTCACTGGTGCAGTAATCACAGGCCAAGGCCACCGCTGTTGGGGTAATACCGCGACCGGCGTGGCCCTCGTCTATCCAGTACCCGATGTAGCAGGCTCGAAGTGACCCCAAGGTGATACCGCCAACGGTCAATTGACCAACTAATTGACCCTCAAAGGTGATGGCCCAAGGCAGTGTCCGGCCCTCGCGAGCCTCGCGACCCATTTTTCGCACCATGGCCCTGAAGTTGGTTGGGATCTCACCGGACTTCCGGCCCTCGGGGGGCAAGGTTGCCTCCCACTCCTTAAGCCAGTCATGGTTTCGCAGCCGAATGGCTTTCCAGGTGCGGCCATCGCGGCCGCGAAGCGGCCGTAACGCCACCGGGCCATCGGCAAGGGTGACCGGCCAGGTCAAGGCAACTCCGCCGCGAATTCTTTGAGCCAAGTGCGAAGTTCGGGCCCTATGTCAGTGCGCTCACAGGCCATTTGGATAACCGACTGAAGATAGGAAACCCGATCGCCGGTGTCATAGCGCCGACCCGCAAAGATCACCCCGCGCACCCCGCCACCTTCGTCCGCAGGCATTTGAGCCAGCACCCGAAGGGCATCGGTCAGTTGGATTTCTCCACCGCGCCCCGGCTTGGTTGCTCGCAAGATCTCGAAGACCGCTGGGTCAAGGAGGTAGCGCCCAATGACCGCGAACTCGCTCGGCGCCTCAGCTGTATCCGGCTTTTCAATAAGGTCAGTGACAATCACGACATCACCACTTGAAGTCTCGGCAACCGCCGGGCAGCCGTAAAGGGAAATGCTCTCGCGTGGAACCTGCATCAAGCAGACCACCGAACCGCCAAACTCGGCACGCACCTGCATCATGCGCGGCAAAATCGGATCGCGTGGATCAATAAGGTCATCACCAAGAAGCACCACAAATGGCTCGTCACCAATATGGTTCTCGGCCATGAGCACCGCATGACCAAGGCCTAGGGACTCACCTTGTCGTACGTAATGGATGCGCGCCAGATCGGTCGACTCGGTAACCATCGTCAACCGCACATCGTCACCCTTTAGCCGCAAAATTTCCTCGAGCTCAAGGTTGCGGTCAAAGTGGTCTTCAAGGGCCCGTTTGCTGCGCCCGGTGATGAATAAGACATCATCAAGGCCGGCAGCAACCGCCTCTTCAACCACGTATTGAATGGCCGGCTTATCAACAACCGGGAGCATCTCCTTGGGCATCGCTTTGGTGGCTGGCAAGAACCTGGTGCCAAAGCCCGCGGCCGGCACTACAGCCTTGCGCACGACCTGCCCACTCGCCCGCTTACTCATAGAACGACCCTAATGGGTCCGGATCCGGCACGATGTCCTCATGGCCAACCCAGGTGACGGTATACCTTCAAAAAAAGCCCAATTGCGTGCCCAGATACGCGCTCAGCGGGCCGCCACCTCCCCCGGCATCCACGCCGCCCGGGATGCGGCCATTGCGCGAAACGCTGAAACACTTTTCGCAACCAAGCCCCCCGGCACCCGTATTGCCTGCTACCTATCGGCGCCCACCGAACCGGGCACCAACGCATTAGTGCGGGCGCTACTAGATCATGGTTTTGAGATCATCGCCCCACGGGTACGAGCTGGTCACCTCGATTGGGCGGTGGTGGTGGCGACCAGCAGTTTCGAAACTGGATCATTTGGAATCCGCGAGGTGACCGGGCCAACAGTCGGCCTCGATACCGAGCCCCTTAGATCGGCCGAGTTGGTTTTCGTGCCCGCTCTCGCCATCGATCACCGCGGGGTGAGACTTGGTCAAGGTGGCGGGTTCTACGACCGCACTCTCGAGCACTTGGTAACGGGGCCAGCGGGGGGGCCGCTAGTTATCGGCGTCATCAATCAAGATGAGTTGTATGACGAACTTCCGGCCGAGGATCACGACCGCCTCGTTGCTGCTGCATTGAGCCAGACCTCGATCACTTATCTGCCAACGGAGACCAGGCACTTCTGAATAGCGTTCTCTGGTGAGCGCAAATGCCGTTGTGGTGCAAGTGCGGCACAATTCAACTATGACCGCGAACACTTTGCCGATCTCCTCAACAAACACCTCACCCGCCAAGCAACTTGCAGTGGTAACCGGGGCAAGTCGGGGCTTGGGCTTTGAAAGTGCCCGCGGCTTAGCCGGTGCGGGATTCGATCTGGCCCTGATCGCCAAGGATGAAACCCGCTTACAGGATGCCGCCCGGCGCCTCTTGGCTGAGTTCCCTGATCTCGAGGTTTACTGCTGCCCGGCCGATTTGGAAAAACCTGATGAAACCCGGGCCGTCATCTCGACGATCGCGTCACTTCGCCAAGTAACCTGCTTGATGGTGGCGCACGGTGTGATGAGCGAGAAGATGTCGAAGACCTTGCGGACAAATGACGCGGAGTGGCGCCGAGTAATGGCCATCAATCTTGATTCAGTCTTCGCACTACTTAATGGCATCGTGCCGGCGATGGTTGAAGCGCGCCTGGGGCGAGTAATTGTTTACTCAGCATGTATGGGGCGAATGTCGGGCCCGGGTAATACCGGGGGTTACGCGCCATACCGCGTCAGCAAGGCTGCGGTAAATGCAATGGTTCGAAATCTCGCACATGAAACTGGTCTTGGAAGCCGTGGCGTACTGGTAGATGCGGTCTGCCCGAATCACTCGCGCACTGACATGGGTGGACCAACTGCGCCCCGAAGTGCAACCGAGGGTGCCGCAACATCGATCTGGCTGGCAACCCGCACATTTACCCCCGGCGACATCACGGGTGTCCTGTGGGAGGACGAACAAATCGTGCCCTGGTAAGGCAACTACTGTCCGATCCAATTCGCCATGTTGTAGGTGATTAAGAATGCCCCGGTGCAGGCAACCGGCATCACGATTAATGCCGACCAGAACACCGGTCGACTTATTGACCATATGCGGTTTACTTCCAACCCAAAACCCGAGTAAGTTGTGAAGGCACCGCAAAAGCCAATTAATAAGAAGGTACGCAGGTCACCGGTTGTTAATGCCAGCACGGGGCCGGCAATTGCCGAACCGATGACATTGACGGTGAGCAATCCCCACGGAAATGGTGCCGACCCACTTGCACCCAAGGTGCGCGACGTTACCCATCGATCAACGAGGTACCGCATTGGCGCACCGATTGCGGCTCCCAAGGTAACCGCCAAAATAGCGATCATCGCGGCTGCCGATCACTGATGCGCATGCCTAGGCGAACAGCCAACAAGCCGCCGGCCAGGGTTGCCACTAGGTAAGCCGCCGCGCGCCACCCCTGACCGTCAAGAAGGAGCACCCCAGATTGCGCGGCCAATGCCGAGAAAGTCGTGAAGCCACCCAAGATGCCGGTGATCAGGAACGGTCGGGCATTTGGCCAACCGGTGCGTGCTAGTAATAGCGGGGCCAAAATGCCGATAGCTAAACACCCAATGAGGTTGACCGCCAAAGTCGATAGCGGGAAATCCTGTGGTTCCAGCGGCAAATTGCCGGCCACCAATAGATCGAGCCCATAACGGCCCAGCGAACCGATGATCCCACCGACCGCTATGTAGCCGAGGGTGCGCATTTGCCCCACTGCTGAACCCTACGGACTAGTGCCACCAACTCCCCGCAAGGCGGCGATTGGACGAATGCGCCAGAACCGGGCACACTTAGCACTCGACCACCAAGAGTGCTAATTCGGAGGATCTGTGCCCACGTATGAATATGCGTGTTCGACCTGTGACACCAATCATGAGGTAGTGCAGCCGATCACCGACGACACCTTGACCATTTGCCCGGTTTGCGGTGAACCTGGCTTACGCAAACTCTTCTCGAATGTCGGCGTAGTTTTCAAGGGCTCCGGTTTCTACCGCACCGATTCACGTGATAAAAAAAGCGACTCTATTTCGAGCAGCTCCAAATCAAGTGACACCAAGTCGAGTGAGAGCACCTCCGGTGACTCTAAGTCCGGTGACACTAAGTCCAGCGAAATAAAGTCTGGTGACTCTAAGTCCAGCGAAATAAAGTCTGGCGACTCTAAGTCCAGCGAGCCAGCGAAGAAGTCCGAGCCTAAAAGTCCTGCGAGCTCTGGGTCCAAGAGTTCAGCGCCAGCTACAACTTAAGTTCCTGCCTGTGGATAACTAATCGCGCGCTAAGCGGATTTTACTTAACCTTCGTCCATGATCGATCTGAAAAAGCTTCGCACCGGCCCCCTAGCCCATTTCACAAGGCGCCACCGCCGATCAATCGCCGCCGCCTGTGCCGCGCTGGCCGTACTGCTCGCCCTCGGCTCCGTGCGTTCGGTCGCAACCCCCGCCAGCACCAACCCGCCAACCGGTACCCTCGCAACTTTGGAGAGCGGTTACGTCGCCATCCCGGTGCCGCTTTCGCCTCCGGCAGCAGCGGGGCTACTACATGTTGGCGACATCATCGATTTAATTGCGGTTACTGACACCGGTACGGCATCAACCGTGGCCCGCGGCGCCCGCGTCACCGGGGTACCGGCCGCCGGCGGCTTTATGTCAACCACTTCAGCGCTGGTGCTAGTTGCGGTGGATGAGCCGAGCGCGTTAAGGATTGCCGGTGCAACCGGCAGCAGCGACCTGACTTTTGCCATGCATCCACAAACAGCGCTGCAGTAGTAGCCCTTCGTGGAAAATGATCACGCCGCATGATGCGGTGGCACATCAGCACGGAGCCGTGCATCACTTGACTCGAAGCCACCAGCCTCATCGGTTGTCGTATCGGGCAGCAGATCAACCTGGAGTCGAGCCGAATCAGCCCTTGCTGAACCCACCGCGGATAAGGCCTGATCGAAAGCCCGCCCCATCGAATGTAGGTCTTCCCGGGTTATGACAAATGGCGGCGACACCTGCAAACCGCCGTCGGCCAACCAACGGGTAAGTACTCCTTGTTCACGGGCTGCCCGCACCAGCCGAGCACCGATTGTCGGGTCCTCCTTGATCACGTCGGGGCGCAGTTGAACCGCCCCGAGTAAGCCCACCGTGCGGACGGCCGCAACATGACTATGTGCAGCTAACGGGTTCAACGCGGCTGAAAGTACCGGTGCCAGATCAGCGACACGGTCGACCAATTGCTCTCTCTCGATGATGTCTAGATTCACACTTGCGACAGCAGCGGCCGTCGCGTGCCCCGAATAGGTGTAGCCATGTCGCCAAATTAAACCCGGGGTATTCCAGAAAGGTTCGGCAACTCGGCCACTTACCAATACGGCACCCATTGGTAAATAGCCCGAGGTCAATCCTTTGGCGGTCAACATTAAATCTGGTTGCAAGTCCCAACGCTGCGAAGCGAACATCGAACCGGTACGGCCGTACCCACTGATTACTTCATCGGCAACCAAGAGCACCCCACGCTCCTTGCAAATATCTCGAACCCGCGCCAAGTAGCCATCAGGTGGCGGGTACACCCCGCCGGCACCGATTACCGGCTCACAGAAAAATGCTGCAACATTCTCCGCGCCGATGGCGTCTATCTCAGCAGCAAGAGCTTCAGCGTCATCCCAAGTTACGTTTTGAACCTTGGGGTCAGGATCGCCGTGACCCTCACGATTTGCGGGGATACCACCGAGTGAAGTACCGGCAACATGCATGCCATGGTAGGAACGCTCGCGGGCAATAATTCGAGTTCGTTTCGGCTCGCCCATCAGTGACCAATACCGGGTAATCATTTTGAGCGCCGTATCAACAGCGTCGCTACCCCCGGAGGTGAAGAACACTTTGGCATCGGTAAGCCCCGATAAGGCAGCCAAGCGATCTGCTAGGTCAAGGGTCGACTGGGTCGCATAATCGCCGAAACTCGAATAGGACGCGATCAAGTTCATCTGCGCGGCTGCCGCATCAGCCATCTCGGTTCGACCATGGCCGACATTGCAATACCAAAGGGCCGCTGTGGAATCTAGGTATCTGCGGCCATCAGCCCCAATGACATGGGCTCCCTGCCCGGAGGAGATTACGAAGTCGTGGCCGGCAACCGCCGACATGTCAGCGAACGGATGCCACATTGCAGACGTGCGCTGGCTGGTCACCCCCAAAGTCTACGCCACCGGTGGCGTAGCGTGCTCATCTATGACCAGCCCACCCGCGCCGAGGCCGCCATCAACCGGCCGCGTCGTGCTGTTCGGTGCCACCGGGTACACCGGGCGCCTAACCGCCGAGGCCATGGTGCGTGCTGGATTAGCGCCGGTACTCGCCGGGCGCTCAGCTGCCAAGCTAACTGCTCTCGTGGCCGAACTAGCCCCGTATGCGCCACTTAGTGCAGCACCCACCTGGCAGGTTGCCGATGTCAGTGACCAGCAAAGCGTCGACGCACTCCTAGTAGGGCCCCAAGACGTCTTCGTTTCGACCGTCGGCCCTTTTACCCAGTTAGGGGCACCGGCCATCACCGCCGCGATCAGGGCCGGCGCTAGCTATGTCGACTCAACCGGTGAGTCACCATTTATTCGTGACGTTTTCAAAAAATACAGAGCCCAAGCCGCGGTAACCGGAGCCCGACTCTTAACCGCATTTGGCTACGACTTCGTACCAGGCAACTTGGCCGGCGCCTTGGCCTTACAAGAGGCCCGAGCCAAAGGCGCGGTGCCAACGCGAGTCGAGATTGGCTACTTCGTCGGCGGAGATAGTTTTGGGATGAGCAGCGGCACCAAAGCGAGTGCCGCCTCCATCATGTTGGCACCGTCATTCGCGTTCAGCCGTGGTCGGATCAACACTGAACGCACAGCGCGAAGCACCAGCACCTTCCAAGTCGACGGTAAAGCTCTTGATGGGCTTAGTGTCGGTGGCAGTGAGCACTTCGCGCTCCCCCGACTTGACCAATCTCTGCAAGATGTTGGTGTCTACCTGGGCTGGGCGGGCAAGGCCACCAAAGCCGCCAGTGCCGCCAGCGGTGTGATGAGCGCGGCCGCGCGCATCCCCGGGCTAGCCAACCTGCTTGCTAAAGGCTTAAAAGCTGCCGCCGGTGATACCACCGGGCAAGGGCCAACGCCAAGACAGCTAAGTGCCACGACCTCAATTGCCGTGGCGCGAACTTTTGACGGGGTCGGGCGCAGCCTTTCGAGTGTCCAACTCACCGGCCCATCCCCATATTTATTGACTGCTGAATTACTCGCGTGGGCGGCGGCGATGTGCTTGGTGCATCCAACACCAACAGGTGGTGCCTTCGGCCCGGTCGATGCGTTCGGCCTTGACAACCTCGTTCAAGGTTGTGCCGACATGGGCTTGGCACCGGTGGCAACATGACGGTATTGCAAGAAGTGGAGTGGCGGGGCCACCAATTGGCTCACGCCGACCGGGTTCAACCGTGGGTGACCCCACGCCTAGAAAGAAAGAAACTCGGCCTCACGCATCCAGTTGACGATTTCCTGTTCGACTATTACCCGTATTCGGTTAACAAGCTCACCACTTGGCACCCCGGCTACGGAGTTGAGCTCCAAGGTGACGTCGCGGAGTTCGATCTTCACCCCGCTTACCGGAGGCTGAATAACGACGCCAATGGCATCACGGCCGACGTCAGCCAGCTGGCCACGAAAGCGGACCGACTCGATCTAGTGATTCGATTACTCGCTGGCACTAGTGCTCGCCCCGCGCAACTTAATTGTTTCGGATTACATGAATGGGCAATGGTTTACCAGACCCCAGATATTCGGCATGCCAGTTATCCGCTACGCGTCACCAATGAAGTAGTTACCGCCACCGTCGATGAAATCGGGCTGCGCTGCACTCATATTGATGCCTACCGATTCTTCACCGACGCGGCAACGCCACTCAATATCATCGAGCCCACGCGCGAAAACCAACCCGATCTCGAGCAGCCTGGCTGCCTACACGCAAATATGGACCTCTATAAATATGCAATGTGGTTCACTCCTTGGGTTAGTAGTGATCTGATTGCCGATTGCTTCGAGTTGGCACGCTCAGCCAGAACCCTTGATATGCGCGCGGCACCATACGACCTAATCGATCTTGGTTATAAGCCGATTCGCATCGAAACTCCTGATGGCCGGCGCGAGTACGTCGATGAACAGCGCACCATAGCCGAGCGGGCCCAGCGGCTTCGTACCAAATTAAGTTTGACTGTGGAGAAACTTCGGGTAAGCATCTCGACGATTTCCACAGTTCCGGCAGCGCGCCCCCATTGCGCCAAGTTACCTATCTGAGCCCCGGCACGTAATCGAGACGGAGCGTTGATGAAAGACGGCGAACCCGTGCACGGAGTCAGCCTTCGCGAGGCCACCAAGGTCTGGGGCTATGTCGGCATGAACAGCTTCGGTGGCCCCGCTGGGCAGATCTCGGTGATGCACCGCGAAATAGTCGAAGAGCGCCACTGGGTAAGTGAGAGTCGCTTCCTGCACGCATTGAACTACTGCATGGTGCTCCCGGGACCCGAAGCCCAACAATTGGCCACCTACATCGGCTGGCTAATGCATGGAGTTCGCGGCGGCGTTATCGCCGGCACCTTTTTTATCATTCCTGGGTTCATCGCAATGCTCGCCCTTTCGATCATCTACGCCACCTTGGGGTCAGTGACTTGGATCTCTGGGATCTTCACCGGGCTTCAGGCAGCCGTAGTAGTTCTCGTTATCCACGCCTTCATCCGAATATCCAAACGCGCCCTTACCACTCCCCTGTTGAAAATCATTGCGGTCGCATCATTTCTAGCCATTTTCCTTTTCAATGCTCCATTTCCGCTACTGGTAGTCAGCGCCGGCATTGTTGGCTGGTTAATCTCCAGATCAACCATCGGATCAACAGCAGCTAAGCCCTCACACGGACCAACTCCGCTCTTGGCTGATGATGCCGTGCCTTCACCTCGGGCCGTGCGATCGGCATTTCGAGCGGCAGTTATCTGCGCAGTCCTGTGGGTGCTACCAATAATCGCCTTGGTCTTGATTACCGGTACCGAGAGTGTGTTTACGCAGGAGGCATTTCTGTTTTCCAAAGCTGCGCTGGTTACCTTCGGTGGCGCGTACGCGGTTCTGGGCTATGTAGCGCAACAAGCCGTCGGGAGGTACGGCTGGGTGTCGTCATCGGAGATGGCAACCGGCCTTGGGCTTGCCGAGAGCACTCCAGGGCCCCTCATCATGGTCGTGCAATTCATTGGCTTTCTGGCGGCGTACCACAATCCTGGGCAACTCCCGCCCATAGTCGCCGGCGTTATTGGCTCACTAATAACCGTGTGGGTGACTTTCGTGCCCTGCTTCTTATTTATCTTCTTGGGCGCTCCTTTCGCTGAGAGATTGCGCGGTAACGCATCCTTGGCCGGAGCCCTCGCCGCTATCAGTGCAGCGGTGTCGGGAGTCATTCTCGACCTTGCGGCGTGGTTTGCGCTCCATACGTTCTTTGCAAACGTAACGGACCGCTCCTGGGGCCCGATTACCATCGCCTTCCCCGATCCAACATCTATTCAACTTCCAGCCTTGATAATCGCCGCGATTGCAGCCCTGCTGCTCTTTAAGTTCAAGTTATCTACCCTTAGACTGCTTGGTATCTGCTCGGCACTCGGATTCATCGCCGCCGTACTTGGTCTAACTTCAACTTAAGCACGTTGACCGCTATTGCAGACGACTTGCACTTGCGTTATCGCCCTCTTTCGCTGGCTATTTCGCCTTGCTAGGTTCCAGGCAAATACCGACGCTATTCCAGATTTTTCCGGCACCCTTTCGACCTACAGAAGGTGAGTTACCCAGTGACTATTCGACTTGGCGATGAAGCCCCAGACTTCAAAGCAGATACCACCGACGGCCCAATTGACTTCTACGACTGGAA